>JAZNLK010000098.1:0-12709 GCA_045579055.1 Clostridia bacterium | reverse complement strand
TATAGCGGGTGGTTGTCTGTTTCGAGTACTACGCACTCTCAACCGTCTTAAAGACATTAAAACAAAAATGACAATCTTTTTCAAAAGATTGTCATTTTTGTTTGACTAAACACCCATAGAATGATATAATAGATTCAAAACACCCGAAAGGTTAAATATATTATGAAAAAAATGCTACTAACCATTCCCACATTGTTGGGAACAGAACAAATTGTTGCAAACGAAGTCAGACATTTGGGGTATGAAACAACCGAGGTTAAGGACGGAAATGTTACTTTTGAAGGCGATGCAGAGGCGATTTGTCTTGCAAACATCAATCTTCGAAGTGCAGAACGAATTATGATTCGTATTGCTGAATTCAAAGCCACAACATTTGATGAGCTCTTTGAAAAAGTGAAACGCATTTCATGGGAAAATATTATTGAAGCGGATGCTGCATTCCCTGTTAAAGGTCATTCTCTCAAGTCGCAGCTGCACAGTGTTCCCGATTTGCAAAAAATAATCAAAAAAGCCATTGTTACAAGGCTCTCTAATCATTACGGAATAACTCATTTTGAGGAAACCGGACCTCTTTATCCTATTCAATTTGCCTTGATTAAAGATGTTATCACACTTTATATTGACACAAGTGGTGAGAATCTTTATAAGCGTGGATACCGTGAAAAAAGTGTTCTTGCACCTATGCGAGAGACCCTTGCATATTCTATGATTGACCTGAGTTTCTGGCGTGGTGACAGAATATTCCTTGACCCATTCTGCGGTAGCGGCACACTACCCATTGAGGCGGCACTCTATGCCTGCAACATTGCACCCGGCATAAAAAGAAAATTTGTTGCTGAAACATGGCGGAATCATATCCCGAAGGAAATGTGGAAAGATGTGCGTGAAGAAGCTATGGACAATGCAAGACCCGACACCAAAACACAGATTTTTGCATCGGATATTGACCCTGAAGCAATTGAAATTGCAAAGAAAAATGCAGAAAATGCCGGTGTTGCTGACAAAATCAAATTTAAGGTTTGTGATATGGCAAAACTCACTCCCTTCACCGACAAAGGCGTTATAATATGCAATCCACCTTACGGTGAAAGACTGCTTGATGCAAAGCTTTGCGAAAAGCTTTATCGCACTATGGGAAGAAAGTTTGCTGAATATCCTTACGCAAAAAAGTTTATTTTAACATCTCACGAGCAGTTTGAACCACTTTTCGGAACATTTGCCGACAAGCGCAGAAAAGTATATAATGGTATGCTCAAATGCTACATTTATCAATATTTCAAATAAAACAGGAGACAAAATAATGATTACAATTTCAAAATTCGACGAATTAAACGGCAAGGATATTCTTTGCTACAAAATGGAAAACAAAAACGGTATGAGTGCTGAAATCCTTAATTTTGCCGGAACTGTTCAAAGTCTCACCTTTGACGGTGTTGATATGGTTCTTGCTCACAAAAAAATTGAAGATTATCTGGACAACGGTGCTCATCTGGGTGTTCTTGTCGGCAGAAATGCAAACAGAATAGAAAAAGCTGAGTTCAACCTGAACGGAAAAACATATAAACTGGCTGTAAACAACCACAAAGGAAATCTTCACGGCGGTGTTATCAGTTTTAGTAAAAGAATATGGGAAGTGACACCCATTGACGAGGAAGAACCATCACTTATTCTTTCACTTCACAGTCCTGATGGCGAAGAAGGCTTCCCTGGAAATGCTGATGTAACTGTAAAATACACTCTTACAAACGAAAATTCTTTGGTTATCCACTATGAAGCAACCTGCGACCGTGACACATTGATGAATCTAACCAACCACTCTTACTTCAACCTTAATGGAGCCGACAGCGGAACAATTGATGAACATACGCTTGAATTAAAGGCTGGATTCTTCACCCCCACAGATGCAGAGGGTATTCCTTCAGGCGAAATCCTTTCAGTCAAGAACACACCTATGGATTTTCTTGAACCCAAGAAAATCGGACCTAGCCTTGCTTCGGATTATGACCAGATTGTTATGGTTGAAAACGGTATTGACCACAACTTTGTTCTCAGCGGCGAAGGATTCCGTCATATTGCCACATTATTTGGTGACAAAAGCGGAATAAAAATGGATGTTTACACCGATCTTCCCGGCGTTCAGGTTTATACGGCTAATTTCCTTGACGAAAACGACTCTTACAAAAAAGATGCAAAATACGGCAAGCATCATGGTATTTGTCTTGAAACACAGTATTTCCCCAATGCTGTTAATATACCGCATTTCGAAACACCGATTCTCCGAAAAGGTGAAAAATATGAAACAGTAACAGAATACAAGTTTTCCAAATAAAAAAGCGGCAGATGCCGCTTTTTTATTTGTTTCAAACGAATATTTAGGGAGAGAAAACTAACTTGCATTTTTAATCCGGAGTCTGAGTTTGTCTGCAATCATTGCAATAAATTCAGAATTGGTTGGCTTGCCTTTTGATGTTGCAATTGTGTAGCCGAAAATAGAATCAAGAACTTCGGTGTCTCCTCTGTCCCAGGCAACCTCAATTGCGTGACGGATTGCACGTTCAACACGGCTGGGTGTTGTTTTGAAGTCAGATGCAACGGTTGGATACAAAGTTTTTGTTATGGAATTGATAACATCAAGATTTTCAATCACAAGCATAATTGCATGACGAAGATACTGATTTCCTTTTATATGTGCAGGAATCCCGATTTCGTGAATAATCTCTGTAACCATTGTTTCAACATCAAAGCTTTCACCGGATGCAAGGCGTTTGGTAAAAGCTGTTCCGCTCTTTTTGTCATCGGTTGTATCACAAAGCCTTCTTATTGTGTTACACAAGCTTTCATAACTAACAGGCTTTACCATATAGTAGCTTGCACCGAGATTTATGCAATCCTGAGCTGTTCTGTCCTGTTTGAAGGTTGAAAGAACAATTACCTTCGGCATTGAAAAATTATCAAATTCCTTCTTTTTGTTCTTAAAACGCTCAAGAATACCTATACCGTCAATATTTGGCAATACCAAATCCATAATCACAACATCCGGCTTTAGAATATCAACCTTCTCGATTACCTGATAACCGTTTGTCACAACATCGCAAACATTAATTTTGAAATCACTCGAAATATTTCGACTTAGTATTTCAGCATACTCCATATCTGAATCTGCAATTAATACGTTAATTTGTTTTTCCATCACTTTTTGCTCCTTTTTTCTAATTTTTTCCAATTACAAGTAGATTATAACTGAGCAAAACAAATTTGTCAAGTAGTTTTTTACATTTTTTTCCACTATTTTGTTTCTTTTTATATGCATTGTCGTTTGTAGGAACAAATTGTTGAAAAAGAATTAAAAAACTAATTTTTTAACAACCGTTCTACCATAAATCTATTTGCCATTTCTTCCATCTCATCATCAAGCTCTTTTAAGGTTCCGAAATCAGGATACTTATTCAGAACGGTCTTTCCGATAATCAAATCACAAAGCTTCGGGTTTTTGGGAAGCAACGGGCCATGAAGATATGTTGCATAAAGATTTTTATAAGTCAAGCCTTCTGTTTCACCTTTCCCATCACTGCCATAACCCACCTTCACGTTTCCCAAAGGTTTTTCGCCGGAAATGTCTATTCTTCCGGAATGATTTTCAAATCCAACAATATAACCTTCAATTTCGGGATGCTCTATGATAACATTTCCAATAAGCCTTGAATTGTTTTCGGAATATACAGCATTGAAATCAAAAACTCCAAGAGCTTCTTTTTCAGCTCCGGCTTTTCCGTACGACTTGCCCAAAAGTTCAAAACCGCCGCAAAACGCAAGAAACGTGCCGTTGTTTTCAATGAACTTTTTAATATCTTTTTTTATTTTTAAAAGTCTGGAACAAACAATTTCCTGTTCACGGTCAGAACCACCGCCAAGAAAGATTATGTCCGTGTTTTCAAAATCAATTTCAGGAATTTCATCTGTACACTCACTTACGTTAACATCAATTCCACGCCACATAAGACGTTTTCTGAGGCATTCAATATTGCCTTTATCACCGTACAGATTCAATAAATCAGGATACAGGTGAACTATGTTTATTTTATATTCACTCATTATTCTGCACCCCTTTCCTTTTTAATTTCAAGCATAATTTTTTCTGTTCCGAACAATGCTGTGTAGTTCACAAGCGCATAACAAACTTCCGAATCGGTTTCAAGACAGTTTGTTATCAGCTGTTTCATATCATCGCTAATATGGTCAACCTTTATGTCAGCATATTTAAACCGCAGAGCAAGATCATATTTTCTAACACCCGAAATTGATATGGAATTCAATCCATCGTGTACAATAGAATCAAAATCAACATCCCACAGCCAGGAAACATCCTGACCATCGCTTGGTGCATCGTTAACAGCAAAAATGACATCCTTTTTTCTTGGATCCTGAAGAACGGTGGCAATCGCCTGATTGAATCCCGCAGGATTCTTTGCAAGATTGAGAATAACAGGCTTTCCGAGATTTACTTCCTCCATTCGTCCTACCTGTGGCTTGTATTCTTCAAGTGCTTTTCTGTATTTATCATACTTTATTCCATTTGCATTCAAAACCGCATATACAGCAAGGATATTATATACATTATAAAATCCTCTGTAATTAAGCTCAATCCGTGTGTCACCAACCGAAAACCTCAAACCGTCCACAAGGTTCACGTTCTTTGCTTCAAAATCAATAACAGGACGCTTGTTTCCGCATCCGGGACAATAGTAATCACCAAGCTGATTGTAATGAATATAATTGTATTTCTGCTCTTGTCCGCAGTATAAACAGAATTTACCTTCTTTAACATTGCCGGACACAGGTAAAACTTTTTCGCCGATACCATAATAAAGAGCATTGTCATAATCCTTGCCGAAGCTTGCCGTCAAGGGATCATCTCCGTTAAGAACAAGCATCGGCTTGTCCGACATATCGATAGCAGTCTTAATAAGCTCCATTGTATGTTCAATTTCACCGTATCTGTCAAGCTGATCCCTGAACAGATTGGTTATTACAATATAATCCGGTTTTATATGTTTGAAAACTTTTACTGTTGATGCTTCATCAACTTCAAAACAGGCATAATCAACCGAAAACTTTCCCAACCAGTTGCAACGGAGAGTGAATGCTGTTGCAACACCGCTGAGCATATTTGCTCCCTGATTATTGCAAAGAACCGAATATCCACATTCCTTCAACGCGCTGTATATAAGATTGTTTGTGGTTGTTTTGCCGTTTGTTCCGCAGGTTACAATAACTTTTTGTTTTATATTACCTTTCAACCTGTCGATAATATCCGGACATATTCTGAGTGCAATTGTTCCGGGGCCTGCCGAAGATCCTTTGCCTAAAAGTCGTCCGGCAATTGCAGACAGCTTTGCAGCCCATATTGCTAAAATTTTTCTCATCAATAACGTCATCCTTTCCCAATGTATGATTTTTACAACCCAAAACACATTATACCGTCATTATTATACTCTTAAAAACAAAAAAAAACAATAGGATACAGAAAAAATCCTATTGTTTTTGAAATTATATCCCAAATTCGTAGATGTTTATAAACTTAATTTTATTCGTTGCACATACGATTGTATTTTCGGTGCCGTTTTCCTGAATTGCCACAAAATCACGTCCAACACCTTTAAGCCGTCCTATTTTTTCCATATGCATATTCTCTCCGAATAAAAATTCCAATTTGACATACTTCCCCTTTTGTCCGCAAAGATAATCTGTGACGCTGATGTTGCCGCAGCTGTTCCCGATATCTGTATTTGTTTTTGGAATATATGAATAATTTTTTTGAGGCATAATTCCCATAAGCTGTTCTCTTCGGACTTCTCTTTCGCTGATGTTATTTTGAATTGATACATTGTTCTGCTTTGATTCAATGGGTTTTGATGTATCCGAATACGTTTTTCTGTCATCAAGTCCAATCGCTGCTGAATTTGAACCTGAAGGAACCATAACAACTGACTGTTGCGAAGGCCAGGGTGGATTGGGATTTTTTCTGTTTGATCCGAATTTTCGCACTGATAACCAACACCTTTCATAGATATATATATCATAATATGCAAAATAATTTTTTTTGCAACAAAAAGAATAAAATTCTTGGAACTGACAAATAATACAGTTGAGATAAATCTCAAAAAGAAATTTTTAAATTTCAAAAAGGAGCGAGAAAAATGTCAAACAACAAAGAAAACCAGAACAAGGAAAATCAGAACAACAAGAACGAAAATAAAAACAACAAGAATAACAAAAACAACGAAAACAATAACAAATAATGTAACTTCATATTAAAAAAAGACCGTATAGGTCTTTTTTTAATATACATACAGAATTAACATACTATATTACTCCTCCTTCGTGAGAAAATAAATCAGAAGGGAGTGATGTGGTGAACGCAAAAAAAATTCTGTTTGCTTTTATATTTTTGTTTGGATTTTTGACCGGAACTATTCCCAACGAAGCAATTAACCTTGACGAAAATATTGAAGCTATTCAGACCTACGCAGAAAACAGTGATGAACTTATGCTCGTTCCCGGAGGAAACAGCATAGGAATAACTCTAAATACAGATGGTGTTATTGTTACAAATTTATCGGACATCCAGGTCCAAAACGGCGATAATATATCACCTGCCAAGGAATCAGGAATAAAAAACGGAGATATAATTCAAACGTTCAACGACAAAAAAACAAGCACTGTGGAAGAATTATCAAAAGCAATTTCAGAATCAAATGGAAATATTGCTGTAATCACAGTTCTGAGAGGTGATAAAACAATAACCATGAGCATCGACCCTGAATACTGCCTTAGCGACGGTCAGCTCAGAATTGGAGCTTGGGTCAAAGATGCAATGTCAGGAATCGGAACCCTGACATATTATAATCCCCAAAACAACTCGTTTGCATCACTGGGTCACGGAATATGCAATCCGGAAACCGGGGAAATCATTCAGATAAACAAAGGCGAAGTACTAAGTTCATCAATTGTGGATGTACAAAAAGGTAAAAAGGGAAATCCGGGTGAATTGAAAGGTATATTTTCTGAAAATAATTCAAAATTAGGTTTCATAACCGGAAACAGTAAAACCGGTATATACGGAACAATTATGGATGATTCTTTTTTGTGTCATTCTCCTTTACCTGTTGCAGATAAAAACGAAATTCAAAAAGGAAGTGCATTTATTCTCGCTAATATTGATGGGGAAAAGGTCGAAAAATATGATATTGAAATAATTAAAGTTGTAACAAAAAACTCTGAACCTGCAAAGAATATGATTTTGAAAATAACAGACAAAAACTTACTTGAAAAAACAGGCGGCATCGTCCAAGGAATGAGCGGTAGCCCTATTATTCAAAACGACAAACTTGTCGGAGCGGTAACTCACGTATTTGTGAATGATCCAACGAGAGGTTATGGAATTTTTATAGAAAACATGCTAGCTGAAGCAGATAAAATTAAATAAGCTTTATGCTCGTCTATGAAATAATAGGCGGGCATTTTTGCATAATAAAACACAATTTTGGAGTAGAAATATTGTTTCAGCTTTGCTATAATGACAATGAAGGGAGATGATGATGTGTATGAAGTTTTAAAGTATATTCATAACAATATCGAAAAGCATTTAGACTTATCCGATGTTGCAAATCTATTTGGATATTCCAAATGGCATTTTTGCTCTAAATTCAATAAATATACCGGAAAATCATTTGTAAAATATGTTCGGCATTACCGTCTCCAGTTGGCTGCCATTGATATAATCTCAGGCGTTAAAATAACCGATGTCGCAGTAAACTACGGCTACGAAACCTTGGGCGGCTTTAACAAAGCCTTCTTAGCAGAATTCGGTTGTCTGCCAAGAGAATATAAAAAGCAAGCCAAAGAATCTCAAATTTATTATGAAAGGAAAAAATTTACTATGTATTCTCTGACTGACAGATGCGAGACTTTACGCCGCTTGGTTGTTGGCACAAACGACTACGAAGATTATTATTGTATGCAGAACAAGGTTTACTCATATCTCGGAATGGCTGATGCCTCCAAAAAGAAGCTTTCAAATACAGAAATCAGTGCTGCAAGAGCTGTTAATGTATTAGATAACTTTACTCCTGTAATTATTCCGGGTGAATTGATTGTTGGTTTTAATTTTCCCGATTCTAAATACGACGAATGGTTTTCACCCGACGACACAGAAGAAATCCCCTTTATTCTTCAATGAAAAGTCTCTGTACATCAGCTTGTAAAATGGGTAGAAAATACGCAGAAGAAGCAAAGAAAATCAAGGCTTCCGGAAACGAGCTTTATCTTGAAGAGGATTTGGATTATATTATAAGTGCCTGTGAAAACGTTCCTGAAAAACCAGCATCCAATTTTAGAGAAGTGCTGCAAGCACTATGGTTTGCGCATATCATCAACACATGGGAGGATCATATCAACGCAAATTCTCTCGGCAGACTTGACCAGATACTTTATCCATATTACAAAGCGGATATCGAAAAAGGTATTTTGACAAAAGAAGATGCTTTTGAGCTGATATGCTGCTTATGGATTAAACTTTACTTAAATTACGATGTTCAGCAGTCTTGTGTCGGCGGAACTTCTCCTGACGGAAGCAGTCAGGTCAACGAGCTTTCTTATATGATGCTTGATGCCACCGAACAGCTTGATTTTATACGTTGTATGTCAGTACGTTACTCAAAAAATACTGAAAAGGATTTTATAAAACGTGCACTGGAGGTGGTAGGTCATGTCCAGAAAGGTGTTCCGTTCTTCTTTAATGATGATGTGATGATTCCCGCTCTTACCAGCAAGGGAATCTCCTTGGAAGATGCATGTGACTATACTCAAATCGGATGTGTTGAAACCGTTATACCGGGAAAATCCAATCCCCATGCCGTAACCGGCGAAACCAACCTGCTCAAAGCAATTGAGTATGTACTATGTAACGGCAGCAGTATGATGTATCCTGATTTTAACACCGGTGTAAAAACAGGTGAGCTTAATTCATTTGATACCTATAACAAATTTTATGATGCGGTCAAAAAACAGATTTATCATATTCTTGACTTGACCTGTTCTTCTGTAAGAAAACACAGAGATTGTTCGGTTATTAATAGTCCCAGACCTTACAAGTCGTTACTGACAGACGGCTGCATGGAAACAGGAAAAGACTTTAACGATGCAGGTGCAAAGTACGATTATTACCAAATTATGCTTGGCGGAATACCAAATCTTGCCGACTCACTTGAGGTTATTCGTGAGTTTGTATACACACAACGAAAATACACACTTGAAGAACTGAAAGATATATTAATCAACGATTTTCCTGACGAAAGTGTACGGCTTGAGTTTATAAACAAAGCTGCAAAATTCGGAAATGACATTGACAGTGTTGATTCAATCGCAGTTGATATTGTAAACAGTGCTTGCGATTACCTTGAAGAATTGTCTGAAAAATATGAACTTTCATTCCATGCACAACCATTTACCTTCCTCTGGATGGTCGACCACGGACGAGAAAGTGCCGCAACTCCTGACGGAAGACATAAAGGTGAAATTATAGCTTACAGTGTTTCTCCGATGCAGGGTCGTGACTTTAACGGCTTGACCGCTTTGCTTAATTCAATTGCTAAACTGCCAACCAAACGCACTCCCGGTACAACTTCAGCAATTGTTGAAGTTGATCCAAAGCTATTTACTGACAAAAACATACCTATGCTTGCAGATATTTTAATTGCAAGCAGCGAAAAAGGGCTGGAAAATGTACAGTTCAATACTATTGATGCAAACACTATGATTGATGCACAAAAGCACCCCGAAAAATATAATAATCTTGCGGTGAGAGTTTCGGGCTTCAGTCAAAAATTCAATCTGCTTTCACCCGAACTGCAAAATCACATTATCGGAAGGACAAAACATTCATGTCTGTAAGTGCAACAATTACAAATATATCAAGAGGCTCGTTACATGACGGACCGGGCGTCAGAACCGTTGTGTATTTCAAAGGATGTGCCCTTAGATGCAAATGGTGTCATAACCCTGAAACATTGTCTTCGCAAAAGCAAATTCTTTACATACAATCAAAATGTATTCATTGCGGCAAATGTGTTGAGCTTTGTCCACAGCATCATAAAATACAAGGAAATGATATGGTTTTTCTACGCGAAGATTGTGCAGCTTGCGGCAAATGTGCGGCAAGCTGTCCTTCGCTTGCACTTAGCCTGTGTGGTGAGGAGAAGACTGTGCCGGAACTTTTTGAAGAAATAACAAAAGACCAACATTACTATATGGCATCAGGCGGCGGAGTAACATTTTCAGGCGGAGAATGTTTACTCCATTCCCAATTTGTAAAAGAAATTGCCAAACTGTGCAAAGACAAAAACATTCACACAGCAATAGAAAGTGCTTTTTTCGTTCCTTGGGAAAACGTTCAAAATGTGTTACCGTTTATAGACTTGTTCTTTGCTGATTTAAAAATTCCGAATCCCGAAAAACATCGCAAATTCACAGGGCAGGACAATAGACTGATAATCGAAAATATCACTAAATTATCAAAGGAACACAGTAATGTTATCCTAAGAATCCCTGTCATCCCCGGAGTGAATGATTCTGATGATGATATCAATGCCTTTGCTGAAATCATAAAAACCTTTGGGAAAGGAATAAAAGAGATTGAATTATTAAAATACAACCATCTCGCCGAGGCAAAATACGATATTGCAGGCAAAGAATACACAAAATTTGCCAAAAAGACACAAACGAACGAAGAAATGCAAAAGCTTTGTTCAGCATTTAAAGAAAAATGTGGCAAGAATTGCTATTTTGCTTAATTTGTTGTCCCGTATTTAAAAACAAAATAAAGAGGCAAAGAGGCTTTCACATTATAATGAGTGAAGGCCTCTTTTCAAAGATAACTTTATTATAACAACCGTTTTATCGTCCGTTCCATGTGGGATAAATCATAAAATCCACAATAGTGTGCAATTTCCGTCTTTGAAAAGCAAGTATTTGCCATCATTTCCAAAGCCTTTTTACATCGGTATCTGTTCACATACTCCATAGGCGTACATTCACATATATTACAAAAGTTGCGAAGAAATGTGGAGCGTGAAAGAAATGACTTTTTACATAACAAATCAATGGTTATTTTTTCTGCGTAGTTTTGATGTATATATTCAATTATTTTAATTATTTCAATATCATATTTATTCAGTTTTTTCTCATCAACCTTGTACATTTGTTTAAAAAGCAAAGCGGAGAACCAATACAGGATTTTCCATACTGTGTGGTTTTTTAAAGCCGTCATTTCCTCCATATCAAGGTTACTGTCATCAATAAAGTCTATGTCTGATTTTAATTGTATCATTTGATTGTGTGAAAGGTGCAGAAACATTTCACTTGAAAAGTGTTGACGCAAAAAAGGTTCAATCTCAACAAGTTGTATAAAACCCGGAATGTTTGCCGATTCCTTTTGGTTATTGCGGATAAAATCCTTTTGCAGCAAAATATGATAAACATCCAACCCTTCGGTGTCAAAATATGCATGAACAGTCATTGGAGGTATCATAAAAACATCTCCGCCCTTTACATCAAAACAGGCATTTTCTATCTGATGCTTCCCTTTCCCTTTTAAAACAATATTCATTTCATAAAAATCGTGATTATGAGGCTCAATTGAATAATCAGTATATAAAAATGCACGGACTTGCTGATGTTCATTTTTGAAATTTCGTGCTGAATCGCAATGAAATTTAATATCCACACCTCCACCTCCAGTTGAAATTATTATACATAGACTTAGCTCTTTTTTCCTATTATTATATCACAATTAATGATATAATGCAAGTAAAATAACCGGAAAGGTGGATTAATATGTATAGAATAAAAAATTTACGCATACAGGCATTGGAAAAAGAAATTTGT
Organism: Clostridia bacterium; assembly: GCA_045579055.1. Lineage (GTDB taxonomy): Bacteria > Bacillota > Clostridia > Monoglobales > Monoglobaceae > SIG440. Next base: position 766 of record JAZNLK010000098.1, on the reverse strand, counting down.
TATGATAAATTTTTTTATAAATTTTACAAGCATTATGACAGTGCTCAAACTGAATTAAAAGAAGAAAAATATGCAGAGGCTTTTTATTATGCATTTTCAAATCTGACACCTTGCATTTCAGAAAATGAGCTTATTGTCGGAAAACCCTGTTGCAACCTTTCTTCGGCTGAGGAAAATGAGTGGCGTGACAAATATTTACCTATAGCACAAGCCGAAGTTGAAAACGCCGGAGCCGGTCAGGATTCACATATGGCTATTGATTATGAACTCGTTTTGAAGTACGGATTAAATGGTATTATCGAAAAAATCAATGCTGCATTATTAAGTTGTGATGAAAGCAAAAAGGTGTTTTATCAAATCTGCAAAAGATGCCTTGAAGCTGTAATAAAACATTCAGAATGCTATGCTGATGCATCGTTAGAGCTTGCAAAAAACACAGCAGATGCAAACAGACGTGCGGAACTTGAAAAAATATCGGAAATATGCAGGAAAGTGCCCGCCAATCCTGCCGAAAGTTTTTATGAAGCGATACAATCCGTACATTTTATTACATACTGTTTGGGTATGAACCCCTTCAGGTATTGGGCTCAACAGTTTCAATTGGGACATCCTGACCGTTATTTATTATCATACTATCTTAATGATATAGAAAAGGGTATTATTACAAAAGAATATGCACAGTTACTCCTTGATTGTCTCGGAATACAAATCAACAACCGTGTACCAAACGGTCTTTCGAGCGGTTATATGGTGGGCGGTCGTGATG
>JAZNLK010000097.1:0-11974 GCA_045579055.1 Clostridia bacterium | reverse complement strand
AACACAGGCATCGGTCTTGCGGCTGTTGCGGCATCAAAGGGATATAAAACAATCTTTACAATGCCCGATACAATGAGTATCGAGCGCCGCAATCTGCTTGCAGCTTATGGTGCTGAAATTGTCCTCACCGAAGGCTCTTTGGGTATGAGCGGTGCAATTGCCAAAGCAAACGAACTTGCAAAAGAAATTAATCACAGCTTTATCCCTTCGCAGTTTGAAAATCCGTCTAATCCAACGGCACATTACAATACAACTGGTCCTGAAATATGGGCAGATACCAAAGGCAAGGTTGATGTATTTGTTGCAGGAGTAGGCACAGGTGGAACGGTGAGCGGTACAGGTAAATTCCTTAAAGAACAAAACCCCGATGTAAAAATAATTGCGGTTGAACCAAAAAACTCACCGCTCCTGTCAGAAGGCAGAGCCGGCAGCCACGGGCTTCAGGGAATAGGAGCAAATTTTGTTCCAAACACCCTTGATAAATCAGTTCTTGACGAGATAATCACCGTCACCGAAGATGATGCATATGCAGCTGCACGGCTTATGGCAAAGCTTGAAGGCATCCTTGTAGGAATATCCTCGGGTGCCGCACTCCACGCCGCAACCGGGGTTTCAAAACGCCCCGAAATGCAAGGCAAAACAATAGTTGTTCTTCTCCCCGACACGGGCGAGCGATATATGTCAACAGATTTATTCAATTAACGAAAGGACTAAAATGTTATGGAAACAGAAAAAGCTTTATGGAATGGTTTTGAACGCCTTGACTTTAAATTTGAAGACCATGATGCCACTCTTGTTTTTCCCGAAGGTGAAAAATGCGGAAAGTGGCTTCTTAAAACCGAGTTTTTTGACGCATTTCCCTATCTTGTAATTGAAATGTTAAAATGTGGCTGGTGTGTTGCATTTGTAAGAAATGACTTTCTGTGGGGTCTTGATGAAGACCTTGACCGTAAAGCCCGCTTGGTTGATTTTTTAAGCAAAGAGTTTAGTCTTTATAATAAGTGCGTGCCTGTTGGTATGAGCTGTGGCGGTCTTATCGCAGCAAGATTTACAATCAAGCATCCTGAATGTGTATCCTGTCTTTATCTTGATGCGCCGGTGCTTAACTTCCTTTCCTATCCCGCAGGCTTTGGTGATGCAACAAATGCTCCTGAAAAAGAATTTATTAAGTTTCAAGAGCAAACAGGAATTAACCTTAATCAATTGCTTTCATATCGCGAACACCCAATTGACAAGGTTGATGTTCTTCTTGAAAACAACATTCCCATTATGCTTGTTGCAGGTGGCGCCGATAAGGTGGTTCCTTATCACGAAAATGGTGCTGTCCTTGAAAAACAATACAAGGAAAAGGGCGGATGCATTAAGGTCATCATAAAGCCTGATTGCGACCATCATCCACACAGCCTTGAAGATTCTACTCCGAGTGCAGAATTTATTCTGGCACACGCAGAATAATTAATACATACAACGAAAGGAATTAAAATTATGGAAACAACAAAATCTCTTTACAACGGTTTTGAACGCCTTGACTTTAAATTTGAAGACAGAGAAGCTATCCTTATTCTCCCCGAAGAAGGAACAAAATGTGGAAAATGGTTACTTAAAACCGAATACTTTGACGCATTCCAAAACTTTGAAATGGAAATGGTAAAGCGTGGCTGGTGCGTTGCATACATAAAAAACATCACACGCTGGTGCTTAGAAGAAGACCTTGACCTGAAAGCCCGTTTTGCAGACTTTTTAAGCAAGGAATTTGGTCTTTACAAAAAATGCGTACCCGTTGGTATGAGCTGTGGCGGTCTTATCGGCACAAAATTTGCAGCAAAGTATCCCGAATATGTATCATGCCTTTATCTTGATGCCCCGGTACTTAACCTTCTTTCCTGCCCCGCAGGCTTGGGCGAGGCAAACCACGAATACGACTTTATGTCAGAATTTTACAACGCAACAGGAATAACACTTTCACAGTTGCTTTCATATCGTGAGCATCCAATCGACAAGATGCATCTTCTGCTTGAAAATAACATTCCTATTATGCTTGTTGTGGGAGATTCTGACCCGGTTGTTCCTTATCACGAAAACGGCGCTGTGCTTGAAAAATACTACAAGGAAAACGGCGGATGCATAGAGGTTATCATAAAACCCGGGTGCGAGCACCATCCACACGGTCTTGATGACAATACACCAATCATTGATTTTGTTCTGGCACACGCAGAGTAGTATAGATGTTAAATAATACAGGGGTCGATACATTGTATCGACCCCTGTATTATCTATTTTCCAAAAAGCAAATACTGAGCAAGTCTATCAGGAAAATTAACTGTCATACCATCCACGCCAAATCGGCACATTCTCTTCATAAGAAGAACATTAAACACGCCCCACGCTCTTACACCAAGACCGCACTCTCTAAGTTTTTTCATCAAATCTTCTGTGATGAATTCGGCTTTGGGTGCCATTTCCTCACCGGAGATGCTGAGCAGTTTTTCTATCTCTGCCTCTCCAACATTGTCTGTAAGCCAGCCAATTCTTGCTGTAGAATCTAATTCTTTGATCTTCTTTATGTATTCAAATTCAAAGCTTGTAAATGTGGTTTTGTCAAAAACTCCAAACTCTTTTATCATCGCAAGGGTTTCTTCTTCTACACCCTCGCCTTTAAGCTCTATTGCAAACTTTATATCATAAGCTGAAAACTTTTCCAAAAACTCTCTTAATGTGATAATTCTGTCATAAAAGCCTGTAACGCTGTTGCCATACACCTTTACTGATTTCAGTTCTTCAAATGTATAGTCCGAAAGCTTTCCCGTTTTGTCGGTAGACCTGTCTAAAGTGCCGTCGTGAAACAAAACCAAAACTCCATCTTTGGTTCTTTGAACGTCTGTTTCTATTCCATTTGCTCCTTGTGCCAATCCCATATAAAATGAAGACAGTGTGTTTTCGGGTGCATATTCGCTTGCTCCTCTGTGTGCATAATTAATCATTTTAAATCTCTCCTTAAAAATTACTTGTTATTTTTTTCTGTTTCTATTGCTTCATAATACATCTCTATTCGCTTTGTAAGAAATTTCTTCCACGCAGTACCATCTATAAAAGGATTAAAATCGTCTGTTATTTGTGCTCCTTTTCCTATGGTATCATTATTCCAAACGTGATTACCCAGCAGAATGTCAACCGGCTCATCAATAAAACTTTCAATTGCGGGAACAAATTTTTCTCTCAATTCGATAGGGAATCCATCTTTTTCAAGACTTTCCTTGGTCATTGCTTTAAGACCCACACCGCCGTGCATTGCCGCTCTTAATGTTTGTTTTCCGTCTGTAACGTCAAAGAAAAGTGCTTTTGTTCCCGGAGTGTGTCCCGGTGCATCCCTGAACAGAATTTTTGTGTTGCCAAGTTCTATAACATCTCCGTCAGAAATTAGAACATCAGGTTCAAACGCTTCATAATATTCTGTTCCAACTACACCGGCGTGGCTAGTGTCTTTTGTTCCGTTTGCCGCGCCGACATCTTCCTTGCCTATAAAGGTTTTTGCCCCCGTGAGTTCCACCAAAGCCCTTGCAGCACCAAGATGATCATAATGACCATGGGTGAGTACTATGTATTTTATATCCTTAGTTTTAAACCCAAGCTCACATATGTTGTTGATTACAAGATAAAGACTTTGCGGATAGCCGGGGTCTATAACAATAAGACCATCATCTGTATCAATCAAATGTGTAGATGCCGGCTGTGTGCCAACAAAATAGAGGTTCCCAAAAATTTTAAATGGCTTTGTGTAACCTTCCCACGGATGAAAAATATTTGCCATAAAAATCCTCTCCTTTTATAATAATATATTTATTTTTCTTATTTAGATGTCGACCCAAAGCCGCCATTTCGCACTTCGGTTGCATCATCATCAACTGTGATGCCGTATTCCACAAAAACACCCTGTGCAAAGGCATCACCCTTTCTGATAATCAATGTTTTACCCTCGCGGGAATCGTTTGTAACCTTAATAAAAATATGACCCTCGTTGTCCGAATAATAATAATCGCTGTCAATAATACCAACAGTATTGGCAAGCTGAAGTCGAAACTTAAATCCCAAACCGCTTCTGGGGTAAATCTTCAGCACCCAGCCTTCTTCGATTTTGACACGAATGCCCGTTGCCATCTTGACCGATTCACCCGGAGCAAGTTCCACATCCTTGATTGCATAAAAATCATAACCTGCCGAACCGGTTGTGGCACGTTTTGGAAGCTTCACCTTCTCATAAGCATCATATATTCCTATTCCGGTATCAAAAGCATCCATCCAACCCAGAATAAACTTTTCAAGACTCACCTTCTCAAATTTAGCAACTCTCTTCACAAAACACATCTCCTTCAACGATATAAAAATCAAAAAATACGGTTATACAACTCAATTCCCCAATATATTGCAATTGGAAGAAAAATCGCAGGAACAAAATTCATAACCTTCAACTTTGTTATTTTAAGCATATTAAGCCCCAGTCCAACAATCAGAAGAGACCCAACAGCCGTCATTTCCGCAATAATAGTTTCCGTCAGAACCGGCTCAAGAAACCCTGCACAAAGAGTAATCAAGCCCTGATACACAAGAACAAAAGCCGCCGACATCATAACACCAATCCCCATGGTGGACGCAAGAACCATAGCCGCAATGCCATCAATAAGTGATTTTGCAAACAATGTTTCGTGATTCCCCGAAATTCCGCTTTGCAAAGACCCCACAATGGTCATTGCCCCCACACAAAAAAGCAAACTTGCGGCAACAAAGCCTTGCGAAACCGAACCCTTTTCGCTGTCCTTTCCGAACCTTTGTTCAAGCTTGTCACCCAGCTTCACCAGCCTTGCATCAAAATCAATAAGTTCACCAATAAGAGTCCCCAAAGCCATAGAAACAATAACAATCAAAACATTCTGACATTCAAAAGCACCGCTGATGCCAATATAAAGAACGCACAACGCAAGGGCATTCATAATACTTGTGCTGATTTTCTCCGAAAGACCTTTTTTCACAAGCAAACCAAAACCACTGCCAACTATAACCGCAGCACAATTCACCCAAGTCCCGAGCATTTTAAAAAATCACCTCTGTACAAAAACACCTGTCCACTCAGACTCCAAACTGAGTTTATCAGTTTTTTTCATTTCCGTCAACCAATTTGAAACAAAAATCAACAAGAGATTTTGTTGCATAAGGTTTACCAAGTCCCGAAACAACTTCCTGAAGATTTTTAAGCCTTGCTTTATTACTGAAAAGCTGATAAAGGGCTTCATCAATGGGAAATGTAGGTGTGGTCAGCAATGCCGCGCCGTTATTCAGGAAAAATTCAACATTTCTGTTTTCGTGTCCGGGCAAGGGGTTTGCAATAATAATAGGCAGCCCCTTGGCAAGTGCTTCACTGGTGGTCAATCCACCCGGCTTTGTAATAATACACTCTGATGCATCCATAAACAAATCAACAGTATCAACAAATCCGTAATTATATATCTTGTGATTCAGTTCCATATTGTCAATTTTCTTTTTAAGCCTTTTGTTATATCCGCAAATCGAAACAATCTGGAAGTCCAGTTTAGACTGGTCAAGCTGTTTCACAACCTTACCGACTTTTCCGCAACCCATACTTCCGCTCATAACCATAATGGTTTTTTTATCATCAAGACCAAGAATCCTCTTAGCCTCAGCCTTATCAGTCTTATTAGCAAATTTAAGATTAATGGGAATACCGATAGGAAGAATTTCCGACATTGCAAGCCCTTTTTTCTCAGCCTGATTGTTCAGCAATTCAGTGGCAGTCACATAATAATCCATAGTTGTTTCTTCCCAATACGGATGCATGGTAAAGTCCGTAACAATTCCTATGTTCTTTATATCCGGATCAATTCTGCCAAGGAGTGCGCTGATAATAGCAGCAGGAAAAACATGCGTGCAAATAATCACATCCGGCTTATATTCACCGATAAACTTAATAACCTTCCGTGAGGAAACGCCCTTCAGAAGTCTCATAAGCATACTCTTTTTGCTGTCCTGATCACGTTTTTCAACCCAACGATAACTCTTGTCGTACATAATCGGAATGGTCTTTGTGGACATAAGATAACCGTGAGAAATAGTTTCCTTCAAAACCGAATTAATAAACTCAAAGGTATCCACAATTTTCGTTTCAGCACCACGTTCCTCAAAATTCTCACTGAGAACCCTTGCAACCTGATTATGCCCTTCACCTGCTGTTATAGAGAAAAACAAAACACGCATTATGAACAAACCTCCCCATCATCAAAACTATCTTTATTCATATCAACAAATGCACCGCATTCCATAAAATACAGATAACACTCGTCAACATCCTGCCCCAAAATATCCTTTAAGGCTTTTTTATAATACTTCATTTGCACCTTGTATTTTCTTGCAGCATTTCTTGCCGCCGCTTCGGTCTTAACACGGTCTGTTTTGTAATCAAGCAGAACCGTCCTCCCGTCCTCTTCAACAAAGAAGCAGTCAACAGTTCCCTGAATAAGAATTTTCTGCTTGCTTTCGTTACCAAGAACTTCATCGGCAGGAACTTCTGTATAAAAACTGAATTCCGTCTCACGCCTGCGGGCACTTTTTAGTCGTTTGCCCAAATCACTGTTAAAGAAATCTGCAATTTTATCACAATCCACCGACGCCGCCTGAGCATCTGAAAGAATTCTTTCATTTTTCATTCGAAGAATCTCTCTTTCAATATCCTCCGTCGAATTAACCGTTTCAGGCTTCAGCATCTGCATAACAAAATGCACCACGGTACCCCGTTCTGCTCCTGAAACAACACCCAGCTCAGCCTGTTTTCCGTCGTTCAGCGGTTCAATAAGCGGAACAAAATCCGCCTCCTCCGACTGCATTCTCTTGACTTCACTGACCGAAAGCTTCACCGGCAACCTTTCCAGTTCCTCATTGGGGTAAACAAAATTGAACCTTGCTTTAACCTCTTCCAAAAGCTTTTCTTCGTCATTTTCCTCAACAACTGTTGTGCCCCCCGAAGCCATAACCTCAGAAACAACTTCATCAGGTCGGTTATACACATAAAAATCCATATTGAAGTCGACATCAGTCAATGCTTCACTTTCGGGAGTATCACAAAGTTCCCTCAGCACCTTTGCATCAGGATGAAGCAAAAATGCCGAAACAAGCCATTCTCTGTAAGATGAGGCACGACTCACATATGAAACCGCAACACGACTTTGTTCATCCCACAAAGGATTCTTCCAGGTTTTTTCACCCACCTTGAAGGTTGAACATATAATCAACTTTTCTCTGGCACGGGTAAGTGCCACATACAAAAGTCGCATTTCTTCAGACATCTGGTCGTCCTTTATGCTCATTCCCACAAACTTCTGAGGAAGAGTGGAGTATCGAATTCTGGCATCAGCATCAGCATACACTGCACCGATTCCAGCCTTTTCATCCCAGATAACAGCCTGCGAAGCATCTTTGAAATTAAACTTGTGTGCTGTATCCATCAGAAAAACCACCGGGAACTCAAGCCCTTTGGACTTATGTATGCTCATAACCCTGACAACATCTTCGCCCTCCCCAAAGGTCTTTGCAGGAACCATATCCCCACCTTCGGCACGTATCGTCTCAATATAATTCACAAAGCTGAACAAACCGCTGAGCTTTGTTTTTTCAAAATCCGAAGCGTGTTCCAGAAGCAACCTCAAATTGGCTTGTTTTTCCGCCCCGTGTTTCAAGGAGCCAAGATAAGCATAATATCCGCACTCATAATAGAACTCACATAGCAAAGCGTCAACACTTTCGTATCCGGCCATACCACGCCACTTTTCCAGCTTTTCGAGAAATTCCGCCGCTTTTTGGTTTCCATTTTCAGCAGCAAATTCAAGAGCATCAAGAAAATAGCCTTTTTTCTTTCCCATACGGATTTCCGCCAGTTCTTCGGGGGTGAAATCCCACACGGGCGTTCTCAGAATAGCAATCAGCGGAATATCCTGATACGGATTGTCCACAACCTGCAAAAACGCCAATGCAATCTGTATTTCCGGTGCGTCCAGATACCCCTTTCCAACCTCTGTATAAAGAGGAATTCCATGCTCATCAAAAACCTTTTCAATGGTGGGTGTTGCACTTCTGGGATTTCTGACTAATATAACTATATCACTATATCTGACATTTCTCAAGTCATTTTTTTCTTTGTCAAAAACCTTAAAACCGCTTTCAACCAATTGCTGAATTCTTTTCACCGCAAATTCTGCTTCAATGGTATTGCGATCGAAGCTCTCCAAAATCTCACCGTCCGCATCGGTCACATCCCGACAAATAAAGTGAAATTCAGCATTACAATCGCCTTTTTCACCCTCTTTAGGATAATATTTTGCACCAAAGTCAAGATACTCATCCGTAGTATAGGAAATATCCCCAACATCGGGCGACATTATCCTCTCAAAGAGAAAGTTAACCGTATCAACAACACTTGTGCGACTTCTGAAGTTTTTGAACAACTGAATCAGATGACCTTCTTTGTCATCCCTTCCGTAAAGCTCATACTTATCCGAAAACAGTCTGGGAACAGCATTCCTGAACTTATAAATGCTCTGCTTCATATCCCCGACCATAAAAATATTTTTATTATCTCCTGAAATCAAACGGAAGATAGCATCCTGAATATTGTTGGTATCCTGATACTCATCCACAAGAATAGCCTTAAACTTGCCTCTGAGCTTTTCAGCAGTCTCCGACCCTTCACCGGACTTTGTGCTGAGCAGCTTCAATGTTTCGTGCTCAAGGTCATTGAAATCAAGAAAATTCTTGCTCCGTTTTTTCCGAGTATAACATCTGTCAAGCATCAGAACAATATTTTTCAACGTTCTGAGCATAGGATAGGTCTTTGCAATCCGCTGTGCCATATCCTCCGGCTCTGCCACAAAACACTCTTGCAGTTTTTCAATACTGCTTTTCGCAAGACTCCGCAGACTCTTTATTCGTTCCCGAGCCTCAATAATTTCATTGTCGTCAGTGGTCAATCCCCTCGCCAGGTTCTTGAAAGCAAAGCTGTCAATTTCACTTTTAACCGAGGAATAATCCTCCGGGTTCATATGCTCAAAAACTCTCTGCAAACTCGCCGCCTCATCTGCAAAAAATGCAACATACGGATGAGCTTCCGGCATATTTTCTTCAATTTCCTGTCTGATTTTATCATAAATCAGCTGAACCTCAGCTTTGGTTTTTTCCACAAACGCCTTTTGGCGGCTCATCCACAGCTCATTGGAAAACTCCCCGGTTTCAGCCACCGCCTTATATTCTCTCACCGTCCCATTAAGCCATCTTGCAGGGTCCGCCATACTTCTGCTGAAATTATGCAAACTAAGCACCATTTCACGCAATGCGGAATCATTCTTTATTCCGCCGTAGCCCATAACAAGCTGAGCAAAGGAACTGTCACGGTCAATTCTTTCATAAAACATTTCAAGAACCCGATCCAAAGCCTCTCTGAGCATAATCGAAGCCTCGGTCTCGGACACAATTGAAAAATCCACAGGAAGTCCCGTCAGGTAAATATTACTTTTCAATGTATTCATACAAAAGGAATGAACTGTGGAAATACTTGAAGAATGAATAAGAAGCTTCTGCCTCTGCATATGCTCATCAGCAGGATTATTCCGCAACGCATCAGAAATTGCCTTTTTGATTTTTTCACGCATTTCTCCCGCCGCCGCATCGGTAAAGGTCAGCACAAGAAGTTCATTAACAGAAATCTTGTCTTTTTCAATAAGTTCAATGACACGCTGAACAAGCACGGCAGTTTTTCCCGAACCTGCCGCCGCCGCCAGAAGAACATTATTGTTGCGATATTCAATTGCCTCTTGTTGTTGTGTTGTCCATTCCATTTTGTTTATTCTCTATTCTTTCTTTTTTCAGAATTTGATATTTTCCTCTTTATATAATCGTGTCAAGTATGAAATAAAATTCCATACCAAGCCTCCCACGCCGAGGGAGGTGGGTTTTCGAAGCAAACTCGGAGGGAGTCCTCTCTATCATCTATGCCTTAATTACCTTCCCCTTCAAATATTCAAGCTCCCCTGCGTCGGTTTTGAAATCAAACTCAATTTTGTAGGCTCTCAGCTGCTGAAAGTCACGTTTTCCGTTCTTTTTCGCACCATATTTCACGTCACCAACCAAGGGACAACCTAAGTGTGCAAAGCTTGCACGAATCTGATGAGTTCGCCCGGTAAGTAGCTGAACTTCAACATTTCCTTCCTCATCAAGCTTTCTGAAAAGGGTCTCAGCATACTTTGAACCTTTTACTTCTTTTTCATAAAAATATATCTTCCGCTCCGCCTCATTTTTCAGAGTGTATCCCGAAATTTTCCCCGTCTCGGGAAGTCTTTCAGGATTTTCAACCTTCAGAAGATAATACTTGTTTATCTCACGGTCACGGATTTTCTCGTTTATGGTGCGAAGTGCCATAGCATTCTTTGCGGCAATCACCAACCCCGACGTGTTGCGGTCAATACGGTTGCAAAGGCTTGGAGCAAAGGTCTTCTCCGACTTTGGGTCATATTCACCCTTCTGAAAAAGATATGCCTGAATATTGTCAAGCAAACATCCCTTTTCGCCGTGAGCCGCCATTCCCGAAGGCTTGACCGCAATGAGAATATTTTCATCCTCGTAGGCAACAACCAACTCCACCGACTGCGCCAAGTGCCCGGCAACCTCTTTGACTTCATCAAAGAACTCGTCATTGATATACAGCTCCAGAACATCCCCCACCTGAATCTGATAGGAAATCTCCTGCTTTTTGCCGTTTATCTTCACACGCTTTTTCCGTATCCACTTGTAAATCATACCCATTGATGCATCCTTCAGGAGCTTGGACAAATACTTGTCCAGCCTCTGCCCTGCATCATTAGCACCTGCAACATACTTTTTCATTTTATTACCTTCAAAAAAATTTTCATTCCTTCACAACTTCAACATTTCCAACCACGCCATAACCGCTACCCTTGCCAATTGACACAAACCGATAGTCGTCCTGTTTCTTGTTCACCGTTGCAACCAGCTTTGATTTGTCCTCAACCTTTTCACCGTCAAAAGTAACATTCTTTATGCACACATTATCAACCGTCCCAATCGAATCAGGATTAAAAACCTCACCGAAATCCGCAAAGGAATATGTAAGAGGACCAACTTTTATTAAGCTGATTTCCTTGTCGGCACACTTTTGATAGCTGTCGCTGACAGAAATATTTTCAAAATGGCAGTTTGAAAGATTACAGCAAACATCAAAGAAACCGTTGACAGGTACACCGCTGAATCCTTCCAAACTGGGTAAAAAAGATATGTTCTTGAAATAGATATTGTCAACAATCCCCACAGTACCCGAACTGTCATCAAAATCGAGGAATGGATTTTCAATGTTATGCTGTTCATAAATCTTCATGGTACAAAGATTATGAATATTCTCAAGAATACAGTTTCTCACATCACAATCCACCCGTGTTCCGTCAGGATAAATCTTCTGACCGGGAAGTATACGGAATTCATCCTGACCGCCGTTAATATCATCAATCCATACGTGACTTATGTTGCCAAAGGTGAGACCGCTGTTGTACCAATCCCAGCCAAGAAGCGACACTAAATCGTCACCCATTTTCTCGCCACGGATATGACGAACTATACCGAATTCCGCAGGTCCGTCAATGTGAACACCGTCACGTCCGTTGTCATAGAATTCAATATTTTCAACAACAAAATCTTTACAGTTTGAAAGCTGTATTCCGTAGCTTGAAACATCATTACCCTTGGGGCCTGCAACATAGGAGTCAAAAACCTGCATATTTCTCAATGAAAAATTCTCCACACTTGAAAGAACAATGCTTCCAAGGCATCCTGCAAAGCCGATACCTGTATTATCAATTTTACATCTGTGCTTTGAACGTATGTTCCAGATTCCGCCCTCAACGCTGATGTT
>JAZNLK010000096.1:0-12734 GCA_045579055.1 Clostridia bacterium | reverse complement strand
AAAGGCTCTTGTGAGCCTTTCAGACTATCGAAAAAGGCAGGTCTACCGCAAGCGGAGTCAAAAATTATAAGATTTTACAAAAAACATAAAGATACGTTACAAAAATGACAGAGCGGTTTTTCTTCGAGAAAAACCGCTCTGTTGCTTGCTTCCAACGAACACAAACTCTACCGTACCGACGTACGCCGACGAATTTGCGTTCGTTGAATATCCCTACCTTTTGTCGAAGTCTGCTCAGCGTGTCGAGTTTATCGACACGCTGAAAGCACCATACGGTGCTTTTTCTTTTGGAACAATTGATTTCAGATTGATTGTGTGATATAATGAATACAACAAAGTTAAATTCAGCTAAATTTGCCTAACGGCGAGCTAAATGTGCTGATGCACGCTAAATTACTTCGTAGCTAAATTGACATACGGTCAGCTAATAGCGAATTTAATTTAGCTACTCTGAAGGAGTTATTTAGACATCGAATAAAACGAAAATAATCTGAAGGCGGTAATATTATGAAATTAGATTTAGAACAGATAAAGGAAATCACAACAGGAGCAGTGGTGATTGAGAACGAGGATTCGATGGTTTCTTTAAAACGGTTTACCTCGGAACAGGAGGAATTATACAGAGTAACTAATCAGGATTTCTATAAAAAAACCTTTTCTACTGCGGGTATTAAATTTTCCTTTAAAACAAATAGCAAAAACCTGTTTTTAAAGTTAAAAACTGCGGTTTCTTCTTCACGAAGATATTTTTCGGTTGATGTCTTTGTAAACGGAAAGATGATAGGATGTATAGATAATTTTTCGGATATGGATTTGCCACAGGATTATACAAAAGTGGAATTCCCTTTGGGTGAGTTTTCAAAGGCTTTTCAACTGGGAGATGGCGAGAAAAAAGTATGCGTTCATCTTCCCTGGTCGGTTAAAACCTTGATTGAAGAGGTTTCTGTTGATGATGACGCTTATGTCGAAGGAGTAAAGCCACAAAAGAAGCTGTTGGCGTATGGTGATTCCATGACCCATGGATATGATGCATTGCGTCCTTCGAACCGTTATATTGCGAAGCTTGCCGACTTGCTTTGTGCCGAGGAGATTAACAAGGCAATAGGCGGAGAACGGTTTTTCCCTGACCTTGCAAAAGTGAAAGATGACTTTGTACCTGATTACATAACTGTTGCATACGGAACAAACGATTGGAACTGTATAGATGAAGAAACCTTCAAGTATAACTGCAAAGCCTTTTATACATCTTTGGCAAAGAATTATCCTGATTCGAGGATATTTGCAATTACACCAATATGGAGAAAGGAGATGACTGAATACAGAGTATTTGGAGACTTTAAAAAAGTTGAGCTTGATATAATAAATGCTGTGGCAGACATCGACAATATCACCGTGATTTCAGGATTTGATTTTGTTCCCAAGGAAGAAAAATATTTTGCTGACCTGAGATTGCATCCGAATGACGAGGGTTTTGAACATTATATAGAAAATTTATACGGAAAAATCAAAGAGGAACTTCAATAAGGTGTTTTTACATATTCAAACGAATTTGTGAGTGGAGGAATAAAAATGTACAACAGAGAAGTTTTTACAAAGTATGATTATAAATTGAATTATGCCATTGAATATCCGGAGAATTTTTCGGAGAAGGAAAAATATCCTGTACTGTTCTATTTTCACGGTATGGGGCAGGTACCCGGAAATCTTGACACGGTTCTTGAGGCTTGCCCTTTGAGGCGAGAGAGACTAAATGGGGAATTGCCCTTTATTTTTGTGGTTCCTGCCTGCGGTGAGGATTACACATGGTTTCAGAATTTTGGTTATGTGATTGACTTTATGAAGGATATAATCGCAAAGCCTTTTGTGGATGAGGACAGAGTGTATCTTTCGGGAATCAGTATGGGGGGATATACTGCCTGGACAATGGCTTTTGTTCATCCCGAACTTTTTGCGGCGGCGGTGATTTGCAGTGGCGGAGGTCTTTATGCCGGTGTACGTGATCGGATAAAGTTTCCTGTTCGTGCGGTTCACGGAACAGCTGACACAACTGTTCTTTTCCGTGAAAGCGAAATGATGGTTGACCGAATTAACCGTGCAGGCGGTCAGGCTGAGCTTATTCCAATGGAAGGCTATGACCACGATGTTTGGCACGATTATTTTGACAGAACAGAGACCTATGAATGGTTGATGAGTCACAAGAAGGAGGTATAATATGGAGTACTTTGATAAATTTGTTTCAAATACAACTGCCGCAAGCGGTAATCAGCATATATTTACAATGGAAAAGGGTGAAATTCGTACTGCAAGGGCTTTTTATAAGATTTTTGCAGGTGGAAAATATAACTATTCGCTTTTGTTCTCAAATATAATGGACAGCACCTTTGCTGATGGTTCTGAAAGCAAAAAAAATATGATATGTGAGCCTTGGTGTATTCACTCTGCCAAATTGGGTCAATGCAAAAATGCAGGTGCAGATGTGCGTATTGAAAAATGGACGGACGTTACATTTGACGGTAATCCTTCAAAAGAAGTTGCACCGGGCGAGTTTTTCTCCACCGATCCCATTGAACTGGAGTTCGAAAAGGATGAATATTTGTGCATTGAACTGACATTTTCGGGAACTAAACTTCCCCATCACTATGAGCGACCGATACCTGTTTTTGTGAAGGAAGGGGAGAAATGGATTGAATCCTGCTGTATGCCTCTTCCGGGAATGATTGGCTGTGACCGGAAGGTGAAAAAGACCATTGGCTTCTGGGGTGATTCAATCACACAGGGAGTGGGGACTGAATGCGATTCCTATGACCATTGGGTTGCAAAATTAGCTGAAAAGCTTGGTGAAGATTACGCTGTGTGGGATCTTGGTATAGGCTATGCCAGAGCCAAGGATGCGGCATCCTTGGGGGCGTGGTACTACAAGGCGAAGCATTGTGATGTTGTTTCAATGGCATTTGGTGTGAATGATGTTTATCATGAGCCCGATACGGCGGAAGAGATTGGCAAGAATATTGAAAAACTTGTTGATTGGCTTCATGGTGAAGGCAAAAAGGTGATGGTTCAGAGTGTTCCGCCCTTTGGTTTCGAGGAGCCGAAGCGAGCAAAGTGGTATGAATTGAACAAGTATATAAAAGAGGTTGTTGCACCTAAAGCTGACGGTTTTTTTGAAAACATCGGATTTTTGGGGGTTGAAGGTGAACCGTATAAAACAGTTTACGGTGGACATCCAAATGCGGAAGGCTGCAAAGTATGGGCAAATGCTTTCTATCCCGTAATGAAAGGATTTTTGGAAAGTTTATAAAAAATTTTGATTTTGAGAAGTCTGATATTATGTCGGGCTTCTTTTTTTGTTGAAAAAAAGTGCTTCATATGATATAATATATCGTGTGTAAGTGTAATTTAAACTGTTTTGAGGGCTTTGAAGTGCATTTACAGTCCGTTTTTTGATACATCTATTCGAGGTATAATAAAAATGCTTAGAGAAATAACGCTGAATAACGTAAAAATTGAATATGATTTGCAATATAAGTCGGTGAAGAACATAAACATTCGGATAAAGGCTGACGGAAGGGTTAATGTTTCGGCAAACAGAAGGATTCCGCTTTCGGTTATTGAAGGATTTATGATTTCCAGAGCGGATTTCATTCTAAAGGCATTGGAAAAATACCGAGGCAGAGAAGTGATTCCGCAGAAACAGCATTTTTCAGAGACGGAAATTCGTGATGTAATTTCTGAACTTTGCAGAAAGGTGTATCCCTATTATGAACAGCGGGGAATAAGGTATCCTCAGATAAAGTTCCGCAAAATGGTTTCACGGTGGGGCAGTTGTCATTCGGTGAAAGGAATTCTGACTTTCAATATAAATCTGATGTATGCACCGCTTGAATGTATTGAATATGTGGTTCTTCACGAATTTACCCATTTTCTTCAAGCAAATCATTCGAAGCTTTTCTATGCAGAGCTTGAAAAGGTGTGCCGCGATTGGAAGGATTTGCGGAAGAGGTTGAGAGAGATACGAATAGAAAAGTGACGTAGCTGGTCTCCCGACGAGGGGGTCTGAGATAAATAAAGGAGATGTGTGATATGAAAAAATGCAGAATAACCGTTATGAAAATGTCGAGGTATGATGACCTGATTGATAAATATGAAAATCCAATAGAGCACGCTTGTGATATGCAAGTGGGTCAGGTCTTTATAGCAAACGGTTGGGAAAAGCCTGAAGGCTTGTGCGACAGTGCATGGGAAAGTATGTCGGCGTTTGTTATGACACTTGCCCACGGTGGTGAGAACTTTTATGACGGGTGGATGAAGAACAAAAAATCGGCAATGATTTCCTGTAACGATGGTTTTAGACCTGTGAGTTTTTATATTGAGGCGCTGGAAGAAGAGGCGGATTGAGTTGGTTGTTTTGGATATAAGGAGGGCAAGCTAACTATGGATGATAAAACTAAAAGATTTGCGGATATGATAAAGGAATGTGAAAATATTGTGTTCTTTGGCGGGGCGGGCGTGTCGACAGAAAGCGGCGTCAAGGACTACCGCAGTGCGGATGGCCTTTATAACACGGTTCAGGAATATGGAGTTTCTCCCGAAACAATTCTTTCACATAGCTTCTTTTTTGCACAAACGGATGTGTTTTATGATTTTTACCGTAAATACTTTGTGTCGGAGGCACTGCCCAACAAGGCACATAAAGCCTTGGCGAAGCTTGAAGAAATGGGGAAGCTGAAGGCGGTTATTACACAGAATATCGACGAGCTTCATCAAATGGCAGGCAGTAGAAATGTTATTGAGCTTCACGGAACTGCAAGGGAATTCAACTGTGCTAATTGCATGAAATGGGCATCGGGTGAAGAGGTCATTGAAGAAATCAAAGGTGGAAATATTCCAAAATGTAAGGCTTGCGGAGGAGTTATGAAACCAAAAGTCGTTTTGTATGAGGAAATGCTCTATGACGGTGTTGCTGAAAATGCAATAAGGTATATATCAAAGGCTGATATGCTCATTGTGGGCGGAACATCGCTGGCGGTTTATCCTGCGGCTTCCTTTGTGGAGTATTTCAGAGGAAAGTATATTGTGATTATAAATAAGTCGGAAACCAATTTCGACAGGAATGCAGACCTTGTGATAAATGACAGCATCGGCAAGGTGTTTGAGGAGGCAATGAATTTGTTATGATAAAAGAATTGATGCACGACCCTATATTTTTGGGACAGAAGTCGGAACCTGCAACGGTGAATGATTTGCAGGTGGCGAAGGATTTGCTCGATACACTTGTGGCACACAAGGACGGATGTGTTGGTATGGCGGCGAATATGATTGGTGTGAAAAAACGGATTATTTGTTTTGATGCGGACGGAAAGTACATGACAATGTTCAATCCCGAAATTCTGAAGGCAACAGAGCCTTATGAAACCGAGGAAGGCTGTCTGTCGCTTATTGGTGAACCACGGAAGACAAAGAGATACAGGAAAATCAAGGTGCAGTATCAAACCGAGGATTTCAAGGTTAGAATGAAAACTTTTGAAGGTTTCACAGCACAGATTATCCAGCACGAAATTGACCATTGTAATGGGGTTTTGATATGAAAAAATTGAAAGTTGCATTACTACAGATTGCACCGACCGGGAGTTTGGAGCGCAATCTTGAAAAAGGAATTGAATATTGCCGAAGGGCAAAGGCGATGGATGCGGATATTGCTCTATTTCCCGAAATGTTCAGTTGCGGTTATGATATTTATGACCGTGAGCCTCAGGTGTGGATGAAGGACGCCATATCTGCTGACAGCGAGTTTGTTATGACATTTGGACGATTGGCAAAGGAACTTGAACTGGCAATCGGCATTACGTTTTTGGAAGAGTTTGAGCCATTGCCGAGGAATACAATGGTGCTTTTCGACCGATTTGGGAACAAAGTGATTACATATGCAAAGGTACACACCTGTGATTTTGGAGTTGAAAAGAATTTGACTCCGGGCGATGGTTTTTATGTGGCAGGTTTAGATACAGCATCGGGAATTGTGAAGGTTGGAACAATGATTTGCTATGACCGTGAGTTCCCCGAAAGTGCAAGAATATTGATGCTAAAAGGAGCGGAAATTATTCTTGTCCCCAATGCGTGTCCGATGGAGATTAACCGTATTTCACAACTTAGGGGCAGAGCTTATGAAAATATGATTGGCATTGCAACCTGCAATTATCCTGATTCTGTTCCCGATTGCAATGGTCATTCAAATGCCTTTGACGGAGTGGCGTATTTGCCTGAACTCAGCGGTTCACGTGACACCTGCATTGTGGAGGCTGACGGCGAAGAAGGAATCTTTGTTGCAGAGTTTGATATGGATATGATTCGGGAATACAGACAAACAGAGGTTCACGGCAACGCATACCGAAGACCGAAAATGTACGGATTGCTGACGGATAAAGCAAAGGAAGAACCGTTTTTGAGAGAAGATTTCAGAGAGTAGTGATAGGTATGAAAAACGTGTTATTATCTTCAAGTCAAGATTCGAAATTGAAAAGTTTTTGAAAAAACAAATCAGGAAGGATGATGAAAATGACAGAGCTTGAAACAATGGAACGAGCAAAAATGTATATTGAAAAACTTGCAAACGGAATCAATCCCATTGATGATTCGGTTATCCCTGACGGTGATGTGGTCAATAATGTTCGTTTGTCCAGATGCTTCTTTTATGTGGCGGATGTGCTTCAGAAGGTCATTGACAACGGTGGAGCGGTTAAGAACCAACGGGAGAAGAAAAACAAAAAGGTGCCATTTGATATATCCTTTGATGATATACAGAAATATCCTTTTTCGGATGAACCCATTGCTCTCAGCAAAATTGCGGAGCGGATAAACGAGCTTACTGATGATGAGAATATGAAGAAGCTCTCGTATAAAAACATTGCCGATTGGCTTGTTGAAATCGGGATGCTTCGGATTGTGACCAAGGATGACGGAAAAACGGCAAAGGCACCAACCGACCAAGGAAGGAACATTGGGATTTCCGTTGAAATACGGAACGGTCAGTATGGTCAATATGAGATAATTGTGTATAACCGAACAGCACAGCAGTTTATTGTTGACAATATTGAGGCTGTAATTGAAAATATAAAAAAACAAAAGTCTATGCCAAAATTGACAGAGGAAGAAAAGAAATCTTTTGAAGAATTGAAACGACAAATGAGAGGATAACTTAAGGAGGAAAATATCATGAGAAAAAATTTTGGAGCAAAAGCAATTTTATATCCGATGCCGGTGCTCATCATCGGCTCATATGACGAAAATGGTGTGCCGGACGCAATGAATGCGGCATGGGGCGGAATCAGCGAGGAAACAGAAATTTCAATCTGCGTCAGCGCAGACCACAAAACAACAAAGAATATTCTTGAAAAAGGTGCGTTCACAGTCAGCATTGCAGATGCAGAAAATGTGGTTGCGGCAGACTATGTGGGGATTGTTTCGGGAAATTCAGAACAGAATAAAATTGAAAAGGCAGGCTGGCACGCAATCAAAAGCGAATTTGTTGATGCTCCCCTTTTTGAGGAACTTCCCATGGCACTTGAATGTAAGTTAATCAGCTATGACCAGGAGAGTTGCCGTCTGGTTGGTGAAATAGTGAATGTTTGTGCTGACGAAAAAATTCTTGACGGCAACGGTCTTGTTGACCTGACCAAGTTCAGACCAATTACATATGACCCTGTTCATCACACATACCGCACCATTGGCGAAGCGGTGGGAAAAGCATTTTGCGATGGGGCGAAGTTGAAGTAGTAAACAAGGAAAATATAAATCATGTATTGAAATAAACAGTTTTGTCTTTAATAAGAACTAAAAACATAGAAAAAGACGTTTTTTGGTATTGAATCAAATTGACGGATGCGTAAATAATAAACATATAAAAAGGAGGCATAAAAATGGAAGAAAACAAAACCTATATTTGCATTGACCTGAAGTCTTTTTATGCCTCGGTGGAATGTGTTGAGCGAGGTCTTGATCCGCTGAAGACAAATCTGGTGGTGGCAGATAATTCAAGGACAGAAAAGACAATCTGCTTTGCGGTGACGCCTGCTTTGAAGGCATACGGAGTGCCCGGCAGGGCAAGACTTTTTGAGGTTATTCAGAAGGTGAAGGAAGTTAATCGCCAGCGAAGGCTGAAAGCACCAAAAGGTCGGTTTTCGGGGAAATCAAGCAACACGGATGAACTTGAAAATCCTTCTGTTGAGCTGGATTTCATTGTTGCAACGCCCAGAATGGCACATTATATGGATTATTCCACGAGAATTTATGAAATTTATCTTAAATATGTTTCTCCTGAAGATATCTTGGTTTATTCCATTGATGAGGTGTTTATTGATATTACGTCATATTTGAGGGCAAGCGGTCTGAACTCCTATGATTTCACAATGAAGATTATCAGGGATGTGCTGAAAGCCACAGGAATTACCGCAACGGCAGGAATCGGAACAAATATGTATCTTGCGAAGATTGCGATGGATATCAAGGCGAAGAAAATGCCTGCGGATAAAGACGGTGTGCGTATTGCGGAGCTTGATGAAATGAGCTATCGAAAGGAAATGTGGGATCACAAGCCTATTATTGATTTTTGGCGTGTGGGCAGAGGGTATTCCAAAAAGCTTCAGGAAAACGGAATGCAAACTATGGGCGATGTTGCAAGGTTCTCTTTGTCGGGTTATGGCAGAAAGCGACTTCTGAAGCTCTTTGGAATAAATGCGAAACTGCTGATTGACCATGCATGGGGATATGAACCCTGTACTTTGGCTGAAGCAAGGGCATATACGCCCGAAAATAACAGCATCAGCACGGGGCAGGTGCTTCATTGTCCTTATGATTTTGAAAAAACAAAAATAATTGTCCGTGAAATGACGGAGCTCCTTGTTCTTGATCTTGTGGAAAAGCATCTGGTGACAGATCAGATTGTTCTGACCGTTGGTTATGATATTGAAAACCTGACAAACAGCGAAACTATGAAGAATTATCAAGGTGAGATTACAACAGATTACTACGGCAGACAGGTTCCGAAACACGCTCACGGCACAGCCAATATTGACCGAAAAACGTCTTCCACAATGTTGATAATGGATGCGGTTATGAAGCTTTTTGACAGAATTGTGGACAAGAATCTGCTGACCAGGCGTGTTACTATCTGCGCAAATCATCTTGAAAATGAGAAAAATGTTAAAAAAGAAGTGGCGTATGAACAGCTGGATTTGTTCACCGATTACGCAGAACTTGAAAGGAAGCGTGCAAGAGAAGCTATGGAACTGAAGAAGGAACGGAGTCTTCAGCAAGCGACCATTGAATTGCGTAAGCGGTTTGGCAAGAATGCTATTCTCAAGGGTACAAACCTTCAAGAAGGTGCAACAACAAAAGACAGAAACAGTCAGATTGGCGGACATAAGGCGTAACGGGTTTTCAGATGTCCGCACGGAATTGTGACGGGGAAATGTTTTTGTGTTTTTTGAAGAAGTTGCTGAAGTAGTACTCATTTTCAAATCCACAGAGCGGCGCGATTTCATTTATGTGCAAGTCGGTTGTGGTCAGCAGGTGTTGAGCTTGGTTGAGCCGAAGATTTGCAAGGTATTCAAAGGGCGTGATGCCAATTGCCGCCTTGAAACGTCGTGAAAATTGAATATAAGATATTCCAAGAGCCTCCGAAATTTCCGGGAGGCTTATTTTGTTGTGATAGTTTTTGCCAAGGAAATCAAGGGCGTTTTCTACAAGTGGATCAAGAATGCCCGCTTCGGTGATACGGTCGGCATTTTCAATTTTATACAGGTTGAGAATATCCGCAAATAACCTTGCCTTGCAATTGAAATCGTTTTGCAAA
Organism: Clostridia bacterium; assembly: GCA_045579055.1. Taxonomy (GTDB): domain Bacteria; phylum Bacillota; class Clostridia; order Monoglobales; family Monoglobaceae; genus SIG440. Next base: position 2,887 of record JAZNLK010000096.1, on the reverse strand, counting down.
GGAATACTTCGGTTCAGTTTTTTTAAAAGGTTTATGGTTGATGCAATCCTTTCGGTATTTTTGAACTTCAGGTGATGCCCGTCAAAAAGCTTTTCGTCGGTTCTGAAACGGAATAAGTGTATTGCGATTGGAGTTACGGTCTTTCGGAAAAAGCGAACGCCCCTTTCAAAAAATACGGCATCCAGGGGGTTTACCAATGTTTCACCGTTTCCGTCATCAAAGGTATAGGTGCCGCTTTCGGAAAGTGCCAGAATGTGGTCATCGGCAGTGAAATCCTCAAACACAAAGTTTTTGCGTTTTCTTGCGGTGTAAATCAAAAGTTCGGTTGCCATAAAATCTCCTCTTGGATGATAAAATATTATAAATTATATTATAAAATATTATATTCACTTTGTCAAGAATTGTTGTTACAATAGGATTACAGGCTGATTTTGATTTTTGCTTAACTGTGTTAATAAAATATATGAAAGGAAGACTAATGATGAGTGTAAAAGATGTGCTTATCACCGGCGGAACGAGAAATACCGGTTTTGGCATTTCAAAGGCTTTTGCCGCAAAGGGTTACAGACTGCATATAACAGGAAGAAAACTCAGCGAAGTTCAGGCTTCGGCTGAGAAAATCCGGGCAGAATATCCCGGCGTTGAAGTTTTTCCTTACGTTCTGGAGTTGTCCAGCGTGGAAAATATTCGACAGGTATTTGGCGAAATAAAGGAAAACAGCGGGAAGCTGGATGTGCTTGTGGCAAATGCAGGTCATCTTGGAGTTGATTTGGATATATACAATACGGACGAGGCTATGTATGATGCCGTTATGGATGTGAATGCAAAGGGGAATTTCTTTTGCTGTCAGGAAGCGGCAAGGCTTATGAAAAAAAGCGGTGGAAGCATTGTTCTAATCAGTTCGGTGCAGAGTAAGGGCGCTGTTGAGGGCAGAACGGTTTACGGAATGTCAAAGGCGGCTCTCAATATGCTTGGAAAAACGCTTGCATTCGACCTTGCGCCGCTCAATATCCGTTGTAATACCTTGATTGTGGGGGCTGTTCACAGCGACAGATGGGATATTCTTGACGAGGAAACTGTGGCAAGACGCAGAAGTGCTTATCCTTTGGGAAAGGAATCTGATGTGGAGGATATTGCGAATGCAGTTCTTTATTTCGCTGAGGATACATCAAAAATGGTTACGGGTGCGGAGCTGGTGATTGATTCGGGACTGATGGTTCCGATTCTTCCGTATCGAGATAGAGTGATTAAGGAAAGAGAAGATTTTTAAAGAAAAAAGAATAAATAATAAAGAATAAAAATGGTAGCTTTGCGAGGCAAAGCAAAGATTGCTGTAAAGACTTGTGCCGTAGGCACGGAAAGGATTGAAAAAATTGAAAATTACAGATATAAAAACATTTATAATTGATGCATATAGAACAAACTGGACATTCATCAAGGTGGAAACAGATGAGGGGCTTTACGGCTACGGCGAAGCGTCATTGGGAACTCAGGAAATGGCTCTCAGCGGTTGCGTTGAGGATTTGAAACGCCTTGTGGTGGGTAGAAATCCAATGGAAATCGAAAAGATGAAGTTTGAGGTTTATCGTGATATATACTGGAAGGGCGGCCCTGTTATGATGTCAGCAATCAGCGGCATTGAAATGGCAATGTGGGATATTGCCGGAAAAGCTCTGAATGTACCTGTTTCAACCCTTTTGGGTGGTAAAATCCGTGACAAGGTTAAGATGTATGCAAATGCATGGTTTGTGGGTGCAAAGGAGCCTGATGATTTTGCAAAGGCGGCAAAAAAGACCGTTGACCTTGGGGTAAAGGCTCTCAAGTGGGATCCCTTTGGCAGTGCTCATATGACAATTGAAAACGAGGGTATGTACAAGGCAATTGACATTGTTGCGGCTGTTCGTGAGGCTGTGGGCAAGAATGTTGACCTTTTGATTGAGTGCCACGGACGTTTCAATCCCTACACTGCAATCAAGCTTTCAAAGGCTCTGGAGCCTTATAACATTTTCCTTATGGAAGAGCCCTGCCCTCCCGATAATTTTGAGTCACTGGCGGCAGTAAAGAGAAAGTCAAACATTCCCATTTCCGGCGGTGAGAGAGTTTATTCGATTTACGGATTCCAGGATTTCTTCCAGAAGGATGCTGTTGATATTGCACAGCCCGATATCTTCCATACGGGCGGTATTTATGAAAGCAAGAAGATTGCGGCAATGGCTGAGGCAAAGCACATTCCCGTGTCCTTCCACAATCCTTCGGGGCCTATTTCCAATGCGGCAATCCTTCAGCTTGCATCAACTGTTCCCAACTTCCTTATCCACGAAATTATGCTGACAGACGGAAGCTTCCGTAAGGAGATCACTAATGAAAGAGTTGTCTACGAAGACGGCTTCATTATGATTCCTGATGGACCGGGACTCGGTATTGAGCTTAATGAAGATGTTCTTCACAAATATCCTTATCAGCCAAGAAATCTTCGTCATTACAATAATAATCTCACCAATATCCGTCCCAAGGGCGATGCAATATATTATTTTGAAGGGATAAATGAAAAATGATTGATATTATAAAACAGGAAAGATTTATGGCGATTCTTCGCAATATGCCAATGGAGAAGTTTGAAAAAACAGTTCAGGCATTGTTTGAAGGAGGAATCAGAATTTTTGAGGTTACATATAATCCTTCAAAGAATGATACAATTGAAACTGTGAGCAATGCGTTTGGAATAATCAAGGCAAATTTCGGAGACGAAGCACATCTTTGTGCAGGAACTGTTGTGTTCCCCGAATTTGTTGAAGCGGCACATCTGGCAGGTGCAAAGTGCATTGTTTCGCCAAATTCCAACAAAAAGATTATTGAAAGAACAAAGGAGTTGGGAATGGTTTCAATC
>JAZNLK010000095.1:0-17082 GCA_045579055.1 Clostridia bacterium | reverse complement strand
TAACATGAACAAGTTCTCCTGCCTCAAGGCCTGAAACCTGCGCAAACATATGAAGTAAAATCGCATACTGACACACATTCCAGTTGTTTGCAGCAAGAATATCCTGTGAACGCTGATTTAAAATTCCGTTTAATGTTCCGTCTGTTACATTATAAGTCATACTGTATGCACAGGGATAAAGATTCATTTCGTTCAAATCCTGATGAACATAAATATTCGTCATAATTCTGCGGCTTTGAGGATTATTTTTCAAGTCAAAGAGAACTCTGTCAACCTGGTCAAACTCGCCCTCTTTATATTTGTGCTTCACGCTCATCTGATAGCCGTATGCCTTGCCAATTGAACCCTTTTCGTCAGCCCATTGATCCCAGATGTGACTTTTCAAATCCTTTATATTGTTGGATTTTTTCTGCCATATCCAAAGTATTTCGTCAATAGCACTTTTCAGATATGTGGGACGAAGTGTCAGAATGGGAAATTCTTCCGCCAGATTATAACGGTTCACCACACCGAATTTTTTTATGGTATGGGCAGGAGTTCCGTCATCCCATTTGGGACGGACGTCAAGACCTTGGTCTGACCAACCGTTTTCAATTATATCCTTGCACATTTCAACAAATATTTTGTCTGCTTTGCTCATAATTACACCGTTATAAATAATAAATAATAGATAATAAAGAATAATTATGGTAACTTCGCTATGCGAAGTTTTTATTATTTATTAAATATTCTTTCTTCTTTATTCTTTTAGTCAATTAAAAATTGACGCTTTTATATATCCAAATTAACAACCGATTTTGAATGTTCCTCAATAAATTCACGTCTTGGTTCAACCTTGTCGCCCATAAGAATTGTGAAAATTTCATCAGCTCGTTTTGCATCCTCAAGGTCAACACGGAGCATAATTCTTCTTTCGGGGTCCATTGTGGTTTCCCACAACTGTTCGGGGTTCATTTCACCAAGACCCTTGTATCTCTGGATTGATGCTTCGGGAATTTCTTCCAGAGCCTTTTTCAAATCCTCATCGGTATATGCGTAAATAACCTTCTTACCCTTATAAACCTTGTAAAGCGGAGGTTGGGCAATATATACGTGACCTTCACGGATAAGAGGTTCCATATGACGGAAGAAGAACGTCAAAAGAAGTGTTCTGATGTGGGCACCGTCAACGTCGGCATCCGCCATAATAACAACCTTGCCGTAACGGATTTTTGATATATCAAAATCGTCACCGATTCCTGCACCGATTGCTGTTATTACAGGAAGAAGCTTTTCGTTTGTGTAAACCTTGTCAATTCTTGACTTTTCAACATTCAGCATTTTTCCCCACAGAGGCAGGATTGCCTGAAAACGTCTGTCACGTCCCTGCTTTGCACTGCCGCCTGCAGAATCTCCTTCGACGATGTATATCTCGGTGAACTCGGTGTCACGTGATGAACAGTCAGCAAGCTTGCCCGGAAGTGTACTTGATTCAAGAGCCGATTTTCTTCTGGTATTGTCACGGGCACGCTTTGCAGCTTCTCTGGCACGGGACGCTGTCATTGCTTTTTCAACAATTATCTTTGCGATGGCAGGATTTTCCTCAAAAAATTCAGCCAGCTTTTCATTAACCATTTTTTCAACGATTGTTCTCATTTCGCTGTTGCCCAGCTTGGTTTTTGTCTGACCTTCAAACTGAGCTTCGGTTACCTTAACCGAAATTATGCAGGCAAGACCTTCACGGGTATCTTCACCCTTGAGGTTTTCCTCATTATCCTTGAGCATTTTATACTTTCTTGCATAATCATTGATAACCTTGGTGAGAGCCGCTTTGAAGCCTGTTTCGTGGGTTCCGCCTTCGGTTGTATTGATATTGTTTGCAAAGCTTTCGATATTTTCGGTATATCCGTCATTATACTGCATTGCAATTTCCGCTTCGGAATTTTCACGGATTGCATTAACATAAATGACTTCCTCATGGATAGGAGTTTTGTTTCTGTTCAGATATTGGACAAATTCCTTGATACCGCCTTCATAGTGAAGAACATCCTCACGGAATTTTCCGTTATCATCGGGGCGTTCATCCTTGAGGACGATTTTTACTCCCGCATTCAAAAATGCCTGTTCACGAAGTCTGTTAAGGAGAATGCTGTAATCAAATTCAAGCTCTTCAAAAATCTGATAATCGGGTTTAAAATGAACAAAAGTTCCGGTTTTGTCGGTATCACCGATAACTTTCAATTCGTTTAATTTTGTACCACGCTCATACTTCTGATAATGGATATGTGTTCCGTCACAGATTTCAACCTCCAGATATTCAGAAAGAGCATTAACAACAGACGCACCAACACCGTGAAGACCGCCGGACACCTTGTATCCGCCGCCGCCAAACTTACCGCCTGCGTGAAGAACCGTGAAAACAACTTCAACAGCAGGAAGTCCTGTCTGAGCCTGGATACCCACAGGAATACCACGACCGTCATCACGAACGGTTATAGAGTTATCTTCCTTGATTGTAACCTGAATTTCCTTGCAATATCCTGCCAGAGCTTCGTCGATGGAGTTATCCACAATTTCATAAACAAGGTGATGAAGACCTCTTGAGGTTGTGGAACCGATATACATACCGGGACGCTTCCGAACTGCCTCCAATCCTTCAAGAACCTGAATATTACTTTCATCATATGAGTTTTCAACAGGTACGTTTGTTATGTTTTCTGCCATATTAATTACCTTTTACCTTTCTGTTCCGACTTTTGAAAAAGTAAAACACGTTTATATGATTAAATTTTTTATCGACTGTATTTTTTTATTCTGCCTGCAAGGGCTTTTGTGGAAATATTTGTTATATAAACAACAGATTGACCTTTTTCTTCGCAAATAACAAATGACTTTGGAATTTCTTCAGAAACATTGCGAACAAAGCCTTCTTCTTCAACAATTTTCAAAAATTCCTTTGAATACTTTGAAATTGAAGTGCTTTCAAGGTCAAGAATTGATATTATATCCTTTGTATTTACAACGGTGTCGCTGCCTAAATGCAAGTACATTCTACCATACTTCCTTTTTCAATTTTTATAAATCTGCCTGATTCCAACATTCTGAATCTTTCGCTGTCGGTGCAGGTAACAAAAATCTGCATCTTTCCCAGCTTGTTAAGAACATAATCCTGACGTATATTATCAAGCTCACTCATTATATCATCAAGAAGCAAAATGGGATATTCCCCGATTTCGCCTCTGAAAAGCTCAACTTCGGCTATTTTCTGAACCAATATTGCTGTTTTTTGCTGCCCTTGAGAACCGAAAAGCTTCAAATCATCGCCGTTTATGCAAAATTCAATATCGTCACGATGAGGACCCAAGATACATTCACGATATTTCATTTCTCTTGCAAAAAAATCCTTTGATTTTTCACGAAGAATATCCTTTAAATTATAAACTGAACTTTGTTCAATTTTTTCACCGCAGGAAACATATCGAAGACTCAATTCTTCCTTTCCCTTTGAAATATCAAGCTGAATTTCACGGGAAATTTTTTCAATCTTTTTTATATATTCAAATCGGGTTTTTATTATATAAGCCGAAAGCTCAATTATTCTTTCATTAATCACAGAAAGAAGAATTTCATCAATTTTTTCACTTTTCAGAAGATGACTTTTCTGGTCTGTTAGCTTTCGGTATTCCGAAATTGCATTGAGATATCCAACTTTCAGCTGACTTATCATTATGTCAATGTTCTTCCGTCTCTTTTTCGGACCTTCACGGATAAGACTCAAATATTCGGGACCGAAGAAAACAACATTCAAATTTCCCACCAATTCGGAATTTTTCTTCACCGGAATTTCGTTTATACTTATCTTTTTTCTTTTTGATTTGTCGATTATTATTTCACCGGTGTTTTCACGGTCATGGGAAATAAAGCTAGTCCTTACACAAGCAGATGTTTCACCGAATCTTATCATTTCAACATCCTTTGATGCCCGATTTGACTTTCCAAGAGAAAAAAGATAAATTCCTTCAAGGATATTTGTTTTTCCCTGAGCGTTATTGCCATGGATTATATTTATTCTTTCGTCAAACTCTATTTTTTCATTTTCATAATTTCTGAAATTTTCAAAGCTTATGTTTTTTACAATCATTTGAGTCGTCTGGGAAGAAGGAGGTAGAGATACTTGTCCCCTTCGGTGGGTGTAATTATCATGGGATTTATGTTTTTCTTGAATTTTATATTAACGGTTTCGTCATCGCAGGCTCTGAGCACGTCAAGAAGGAATTCATTGAAGAATCCTATTTCAAGATTTGCCGTTCCTGTGTCAACATTGATATTATCATCAACATTACCTATTATTGTTTCACAGGAAATATTGATATTGTTGTCCATTATCTTGAGTTTAACCGGAGCATCATTTGAATTTCCGTTTATAATCAATGACGCACGATAAACCGAATCAAAAAGCTCATAAAGAGGACATTTGATTTCGATTTCCTGGTCGTTGTAAATTGCACTTTCGTATTTTATATATTCGCCTTCGATGAGTCTTGTAACAATTTTATAGTTATCAAAAATGAAAACTGCATTCTTTGAAGTGCAATTAATTTCAACAAAGCCTTCTTCATCCTTGAGTATTTTTGTAATTTCACCAAGGGTTTTTGCAGGAACAATAAAACTGTTTTCATCATATTCTCTGTCAAGATGATAGGTTCTGACAGCCATTTTGAAGCCGTCTGTTGCAATCATTTTTATTATTGAGCCTTTAACTTCAACAAGACAACCCTTGAGAACAGGTCTGTTGTCGCTGAGAGATGTACAGAAAATTGTCTTTGAAATCATTTCTCTCAAGGAAGTCTTTTCAACCTTTATTGAATATTCCGGATCAACCTTCGGAAGCTCAGGAAAATCCATAGGATTGAGACCCATAATTTCAAATTTTGCATTTCCGCTTTTTATTGTGCAATAATTTATTTCGTTTGTTTCGATATAAACTTCTTCAGCAGGAAGATTTTTGATGATGTTTCCGAGCATCTTTGCATTCAGAACAGTCTGACCCGGTTTTATAACACGAGCGTCAATCTTTGCTTCAATACCGATTTCCATATCATTTGAAATGAATGTTATTGTTCCTTCGATATCTGCTTTTATATAAATTCCTTCGAGAATTGCGAAGTTTGAATGTGAAGAAACAGCCTTGGAAACAGAACTGATTGCTTCGTTTAATATATTCTTGTTGCAAATGATGTTCATTTTTACAAAATCCCTTTCTTAGGTAAAATATTATACTTCTAAGCCAATTGTATTATATCATATGTTGTTTGTAAAATCAATCATTTTTTGCGAATAAGGGCTATTTTTTTGTTAAGAGTGTTGCAGCCTTAAAAGTCAGAGTTGTATGTTTTTCGTGTGCAGCTCTGAAAAGGGTTGCACATTTTTTTTTGGGAGAGATTTGGTTATGGATAAGAAGAAAAAATGTATTTTGAGATTTATAATGATATAAATGAATCAATATTGTGTTTAAAAGAAGCAAAAAAGAAATTGAATAAACTTTTTATTGAAAAATCTTTTGATAATGATAAAAAGAAAAAAGAGATTGAAGAGAAAAAGTAAATTTTTTCTTAATATATAAATATAATTATATATATTTATAGTTGTTGATGTTGTTGTTGGGGGTGTTTATTCTGTTGAAAACCCATTGAAAAGGCGTGTCTTTGGGATATTTGGCTTGTTGATTTCCTGTGGATAAGTGCGAAAAGTTATACACAGTTTAAACAGGAGTTTTTTTTTGGAAAAATTATCAACAGCTTGAAGAAGAGTTATAAAGTTGATTTTGTGGATAACTCTTTTTAAAGAAATTTTTCTTTTTGAATTGACAAAATATAAAAAATAATATATTATATGATTGGTACATAATTGTATCAACATTATTTTAATTATAAGAGGTGAAAAAAATGGCTTATACAATTAACGATGATTGCATTATGTGCGGTGCTTGCGCTGGCGAATGTCCCGTAGATGCAATTTCTGAAGGTGACGGCAAGTACGTTATTGATGCTGATGCATGCATTGACTGCGGCAGCTGCGCAAGCGCTTGTCCTGTTGACGCACCTCAGGCATAAGTGAATTGAAAATTTACCTAAAAGAGAGTGCTTCGCAAGTTGTACTCTCTTTTTAGTTATGAGTTTATATAATAAGAGGAAATTTTATGAACAGAGAAATTTTTGAAAATGGTATCGCAGAACTGGGAATTTCTGTGGATGGAGAAAAAATAAAAAAGTTTGATGTTTTTTCACGTCTTTTGGTTGAGTGGAACGAAAAAATGAATCTTACGGCTGTTACCGATGCTGATGGAATTTCGGTTAAGCATTTTCTTGACAGCATTGCGCCTTTGACCGTTCTTGATATAAAGCCTGATGCAAAGGTTATTGATGTGGGAACGGGTGCAGGATTTCCCGGTGTTCCCATAAAGATTATCAGAGAAGATTTGGATTTCACATTTATGGATTCTTTGAACAAAAGAATAAACTTTTTGAATGAAGTTTCGGCAAATCTTGAGTTTAAAAAAGCGGAATTTGTTCACGCAAGAGCGGAGGAAGCAGGAAAAAATAAGAACTATCGTGAAAAATTTGATGTTGCGGTATCCCGTGCTGTTGCAAATATGAAGGTTCTTTGTGAATATTGTTTGCCTTTTGTGAAGGTTGGAGGTTTTTTTGCCGCCTTCAAGCAATTTGAAGTTGATGATGAGATTGATGAAGCCAGAGCAATGATTGGTTCTCTCGGCGGAAAAGTTTCGGACATAAAAGAAGTTAAAATTCCTCAATCAGATATTGTACGAAAAATTGTTGTTGTTGAAAAGGTGAAGGAAACGCCTTCTCAGTTTCCAAGACGTGCAAACAAGATAAAGAAGTAACAACTTGAAAGGATGTTTTTTATGATTTTAACTGTTATAATGACCGGACTTGGTCTTGCGGCTGATGCGTTTTCAGTTTCAATCGGTGACGGGTTATGTATCGGCAAGCCAAAGTTCAGGGATGCACTGAAAATCGGTCTTTTTTTTGGAATTGCTCAGGGAATTATGCCGATGCTTGGATATTTTGCAGGAAAAACCTTTGAAGATTATATAAAAGCTGTTGACCATTGGCTTGCTTTTGTTCTTCTTTTTGGAATAGGGCTGAGTATGATAAGAGGTGCTCTCACTTCCGGCCCTGAATGTGATTGCAAGAAAAAAAGTCTTTCTTTGAAGGAGCTTTTTGTTCAGGCTTTTGCAACAAGTATTGATGCTTTTGCTGTTGGTATAAGCTTTCTCGCTATGCCTGATATCAACATTTATATTGCAGCGGCAATTATATGTGCGGTAACTCTTATTCTCAGCATTATCGGCGTATTTATAGGAAAGTCTGTGGGCAAATTCCTGAAAGGAAAGGCAGAAATTGTTGGCGGTGTTGTTCTTATCTTTATTGGAATAAAGATTCTTCTTGAGCATCTTGGAATATTTTTTTGATTAAAAGGTGAAATAATATGATTTATACTTTGACTCTCAATCCTTCCATTGACTATATTGTTGGAATTGATAATCTTGAAACGGGAAAAGTAAACAGAAATTCTTATGACAAAATTCTTCCGGGAGGAAAGGGAATAAATGTTTCAATTGTTTTGAGTAATTGCGGAGTAAAATCCTGTGCTCTGGGTTTTGTTGGAGGATTTTCGGGGGAATATATAAAGAAAGCCGTTAAAAAAGCAGGAGTAAAAACTGATTTTGTTTTACTCAAAAACGGAATTTCAAGAATAAATGTAAAAATCAAGGCTGAAGAAGAAACTGAAATAAATGCTTCGGGACCTGAAATTTCGGATTATGACAAATCAAGGCTTGAGAAAAAATTGAGAAAAATAAAATCAGGTGATTTTCTTGTTCTTGCAGGAAGTGTTCCAAAGGGGTTTGGAAAAGATTTTTACTCAAATATTATGAAAAGTCTTCCTGAAAACCTTAATGTTGTTGTTGATGCGGAAGGTGAGCTTCTGACAAATACTCTGAAATACCGTCCCTTCTTGGTAAAGCCGAATATTTTTGAGCTTGAGCAGATTTTCGGAGTAAAAATAAGCCACAAGGCTGAAATTGTTAAGTATGCAAAAGAGCTTCAGAATATGGGAGCAAAAAATGTTATTGTTTCAATGGGCGGTGACGGAGCAGTTTTTTTGACAGAGGAAGGAAAGTGTATGTTTTCTCCTGCTCCAAAGGGAAAAGTTATAAATACCACCGGCTCCGGGGACTCTACTGTTGCAGGATTTTTGTACTCTATAAGCAAAAAAATGAATTTTGAAGATGCCTTTTTGTTTGCTGTTTCCTGCGGAAGTGCCTGTGCTTTTTCAGAAAATCTGGCAGAATTCCATAATGTTGTTAAAATTTTTGAAAATATAAAAGAAAACATTGAGTATTTTAACTAAATTTTTGTTTATGATATTGATATTTTTTAAAATTTGATGTAAAATGTCAGATAGTTTTGGTTTTAAAGACAGTAAAGAAAAATGGTTTTTTTCATTTTTGACAGAAGGTGACTTATTTGATTAACATTTTGAGAAGATATTTTGAAATGCTGGTTGGTTGTGTTTTGTGTTCATTGTTCTTTGTTTATGCCGGAGAAAATACACAACATTCATTCAATCTTAGTGCCGTGAAGTTTGTGGGAGTTATACTTTTGATTCTTTATATGATTTATAACGGCTTTGTAATAAAGTTTATTTATTTCAAAATAGAAGACAATTTTGATTATTATTTTTATAATGTTGCAGCATTTATTTTGTTCTTGTTGACAGCGCTGGTTGTAAAACTCACCTGTGCTGAAAGTATTTATATGAATTTGTTTTCGCTGACAAATGTTTTTTATTTTATATCACCGAGAATAAATGGTGTTGTGTCAATCATTTTGTTTATAATATCTGTTCTGGTTACGTTCTATGCGTCAGAAAAATATTATGCAAAGAGGATGTAAAAATTTAATAAGATTTTTAGAGAACGGACATGTCCGTTCTTTTTTTTCGGCAGGAGCAAGCCAATGCCCTACGGAGTATGTGGAAAAAATAAGCATAAAGAAAATGTCATTCTGAGCGTAGCCGTAAGGCGAAGTTGAAAAATGTTAACTACAAAAAAGATTTTTCACTACGTTCAGAATGACAAATTAATTAAAACAAACGAACTTTTTATTTAACTATTTCTTCTATATCCTTTTTAACCTGTTCTGTGGTTGCTGCCACGTCTTCGGGAGTTTTTCCGCAGAGGAGGCAATAAAGCTTGATTTTTGGTTCTGTTCCGGAGGGACGGATAATGAAGTTGTTTTTATCTTCAAGCTCAAGATAAATTACATTTGATTTCGGAAGGAGAATTTCTTCTGTTTTTCCATTCTCCACTTCTGTGCGGACAGAATTGCTGTAATCACGGACTGCAAGAACCTTCTTTCCTCCAAATACTTTTGGTGGGTTGGATCTTACGTTTTCCATAATAGACTTGATTTTTTCCAGACCTTCAATTCCTTCCATTGTGACAGAAACAACAAATTCATTATAATAGCCGTACTTTTTGTAAATGTTCAGAAGCTGGTCATAAAGGCTGAGACCTTGTTCTCTGTAATAAAGAGCCATTTCCGCAACCAACATTGATGCACAAACTGCGTCCTTATCCCTTGCATAAGTACCGGCTAAGCATCCGTAGCTTTCTTCAAAGCCGAAAAGATATGTTCCAATTCCTGTTTCTTCGGATTCTCTGATTTTTTCGCCGATGAACTTGAAGCCTGTAAGAACTTCCTTCATTTCAACACCGTAATTTGCACAAATATCACGGGTGACATCTGTTGTTACGATTGTTTTTACAACATAACCGTCTTTTGGAAGTGTTCCATTTTTCTGCTTCATACTGAGAATGTATTCAGTAAGGAGAATTCCTGTCTGGTTTCCTGTGAGTACAATATATTCGCCTGCCTCATCACGGACAAGAATTCCAACACGGTCAGCATCAGGGTCTGTTCCGATTATAAGGTCTGCACCGTTTTTCTTTGCAAGCTCAATGGCGATTGCAAAGCCTTCCTTGTTTTCGGGGTTGGGTGATGCAACTGTGGGGAATGCTCCGTCAGGATTTTCCTGTTCCTTTACCACAATAACATTTTCAAAGCCAATTCGATTCAGAATTTTGCGAACCGGTTTGTTGCCTGTGCCGTGAAAGGGGGTATAAACAAACTTCATATCTCTACCCTTTTCACGAACAAGCTCCGGGTTCTGACATTGAGCCTGAACATTGTTCAAATATTCCTCTTCAACATCCTCGCCCATAATTTCGATTATTCCTGATTTCACGCCTTCGTCAAAGTCAATCATTTTTGCACCGCCGAAAAGTGGGGTTTTTTCGATTTCTTCAAGAACGATTGCCGCAAGGTCAAGATTCAGCTGTGCACCGTCGCTGCCGTAAACCTTGTATCCGTTGTATTTTGCCGGGTTGTGGCTGGCAGTTATGGCAATACCTGCTGTTGCATTTTTGTGTCTTACTGAAAATGAAAGCTCCGGAACGGGTTTCAGTTCAGAAAAGATGTATGCTTTGATTCCGTTTGCCGCCAGAACCGATGCTGAGACCTTTGCAAATTCTTCGGACATATGACGGCTGTCATATGCAATTGAAACACTGAGGTCAGAGCCTTCGGGATTTGTTTTTATCAGCTGATTTGCAAGACCTTGGGTTGCACGTGCCACAACGTAATTGTTCATTCTGTTGAGACCAAGACCGATGACACCTCTGATGCCGCCTGTTCCGAACTCAAGAGATTGATAAAATCTGTCTTTTATTTCCTTTTCGTCGTTCTTTATTGCCTCCAGCTCGGCTTTTTCAGCGTCTGTTACATTTTCAAGCCAAAGCTTGTATTCTTTCATATAATCCATATAAAAGCATCCTTTCGTTTTTATATTAATTATATTGTAACACATATAAGTTTTTTTGTCAAAATCATTGATATTTGACTTTAAATTTGATACAATTAGAATAGCATACTATAGACAATGGAGGATTTTAACTATGGAAAAGAAAATAATTGCAATCGGCTCTGACCACGGCGGTGTTAATCTCAAAGCCACAATCAAGAAGTTTTTGGAGTGGAAAGGTTACGAAACAGAGGATTTCGGAACATATGACAATGCTTCCTGTGATTATCCCGACTATGCAAAGAAGGTTTGTGATGCTGTAAATGAAGGAAAGGCTGAATGTGGTATTCTTGTTTGCGGAACTGGTATAGGAATGAGTATGGCTGCAAACAAAATCAAGGGAATCCGTGCGGCTCACGTTACCGACACATACAGCGCAAGAATGACAAAAGAGCATAACAACGCAAACGTAATCTGCCTTGGGGAAAGAATCACAGGCTGTGACCTTGCACTGGAAATTGTGGGTGCGTATCTAGGAGCAGAATTCCAGGGTGGAAGACATCAGAATCGTATAGACAAGTTTATGGGATTTGAAACATTATAAAAAGGAGAACAACCATGAAAAATATCCGCAAGGTAAAAATCGGAAATGTTGAAATCGGCGGCGGAAATCCCATTGCAATTCAGTCAATGACCACCGCATATACAGCCGATGTTGAAAAAACAGTTGAACAGATTCACGGTCTTGAAAAGGCAGGGTGTGAAATTATTCGTGTTGCTATTTCCGATGAGGAATCGGCAAAAGCGGTTTATGACATAAAAAACAGAATAAACATTCCTCTTGTGGCGGATATTCATTTTGATTATCGTCTTGCCCTCACTTGCATGGAGAGAGGAATCGACAAAATTAGAATCAATCCCGGAAACATCGGCTCGGAAGATAGGGCGAGAGCTGTTTGTGAAGAAGCAAAAAGAAGAGGCATTCCAATCCGGATTGGTGTCAATGGTGGCTCTCTTGAAAAGGAAATTCTTGAAAAATACGGCGAAGCAACCCCCGAAGCTATGGTTGAATCGGCAATGGGTCACGTAAAAATTCTCGAAAAATACGGATTTTATGACACGGTTATTTCAATCAAGTCTTCCGATGTGAAAAAGACCATTGCGGCATATCGTCTGGCTCGTGAAACCTTTGACTATCCTCTTCATATCGGGGTTACCGAAGCCGGAACATACAAAAGCGGAATTGTGAAGTCTTCAATCGGAATTGGCTCGCTTCTTGCTGACGGAATCGGTGAAACAATCAGAGTTTCCCTCACCGATGACCCTATTCTTGAAGTAGAGGCGGCAAAAATAATTCTCAAATCCCTTGGACTTCGTGATAACGGAATTGAAGTTGTTTCCTGCCCTACCTGTGCAAGATGCAAAATAAATCTTATTCCCATTGCGAAAGAAGTTAACGAAAGACTGGAAAACTGCGACAAAAAGCTGAAGGTTGCTGTTATGGGTTGCGTTGTTAACGGTCCCGGTGAGGCAAGGGATGCGGATATAGGTATTGCAGGTGGTGACGGCTGTGCAATGCTCTTTAAAAAAGGTGAAATTATTGGGAAAATACCCGAAGATAAAATTATTGAAACATTGATGAAAGAAATCGACAAAATGGAAGGGAACGAATAGGTTTTGGCAGGAATACTTGACGTTTTTGACAAGGTTACGGTTCTTAACGACTTTGCGGAAATTCTCGAAAAAACAGAAGTCATTGATTTTTTTGTGGACATAAAGAACAAGGGAATCCGTGTTGAGCTTGGGTCGGATGTTCTTATTCCAAAGGCAGAACTTTTTGCTTTTTCGGATCAGGTGAAGTCGGTTTATGACCTAAAGAACCTTGAAATTAAAGTTAAATATAAAAATATGGAGTTTTCTGATAACTATTACAGAAATCTTCTTGTTACGCTGTTCAAAAAATGCAGTATATGCAAGGCTTTTCTTGTGGGCAGCTATGGTGAATTCAGCGGTGATGTTCTTCATATTAAAAATGTCAAGTGCGGGAAGCAAATCCTTGAACAGAATAAATGTGCCGGGCTCTTAAAAGAAATAATAAGCTATGAGCTGGACAGACCCATTTCTGTTGAGATTGATGCGGAATGTCTTGATATGGACGCATACGCAACCGAGAAGGAAGAAAGAATAACGGCACTCAGCAAGCGTGCCGCAGAGGTTGTTCCAAAGAAGAAGGAGGAAGCTCCAAAGGATGAATCAACGGGCGAACCCTTGACAGTGGGTTGCGTTTATGGAAAGCCAATAACAGAAGAAATTATTAATATGGTTGAGCTCCGTGCCGGTATGGGAATCTGTGCCGTTCATGGTGAAGTTATTGATGTTGAAATCCGTGAAATCAACAAAGAAGGAAAGCTTATGTATATTGCCGTGAATTTCGATATCGGCGATGATACCTGGGCAATTACCGGAGAAATATTCGGAAAAGCAGACCAAGTGAAAAAGGTTCTTCCTGCAATTGTTGCAGGAAATATTCTCACCGTCAGGGGAGAATACGATTATGACGAACGTGCAAGATGCGAAAAAATGAAAGTGAAAAGTGTTGAACTTTGCAACAAGCCGGGAATCCGTATGGATACGGCGGAAGAGAAGAGAGTTGAGCTTCACCTTCACACAAAGATGAGCGCCAAGGATGCAATCACAGCACCTGCCGACCTTATCAGCCGTGCGGCAAAGTGGGGTCACAAGGCAATTGCCATAACCGATCACGGTGTGGCTCAGGCATTCCCCGAAGCTCTGAAAACTCTGGGCAAAATCCGAAAGGGCGGGCAGGATTTCAAGGTTATTTACGGAACAGAAGGTTATTTTGTCAATGACCTTCCAATTGGGGTTGACACAGTTCCCCAAACCTACAAAGACAGAATATACATAGTATTTGATATTGAAACAACAGGGCTCAGTCCCGAAACCGAAACCATAACTGAAATCGGCGGCGTGAAGATTATGGATGGCGAGATTGTGAATACATTCTCAAAGCTTATAAATCCCGGAAGACCAATTCCGCCTCAGATAACCGAGCTTACGGGTATCACCGATGAGATGGTTGCGGATAAACCGAACATTGATGAAATTTTACCTGAATTTATTGATTTCTGCGGACAGAAGAATCACGTAAAAAACATAGTTGTTGCACATAATGCCAAGTTTGATGTGAGCTTTATCAAAGCAGAAGTTGAAAGATATAACCAACGGCACGAAGAAAAACAGCTGGAGTTTGATTCCTATCCCGTTATGGATACCATTGCCTTTTCAAAGGAGCTTTTCCCTGATGAAAAGAGTCACAAGCTGGATGTTATGTGCCAAAGACTTGGTGTCTCTCTTGAAAATCATCACCGTGCCCTGGATGATGCCACGGCAACTGCCAAGGCGCTTATAAAGATGCTTCAGATTAAGGAAGAAAGAGAAACTTCTCTTGACGAGACCTGGACAATTGACAAGAATGAGGAGTTTTTGAAGAGTCCATATAAGCACATTATTATTCTTGCAAAGAATGAAATTGGTCTCAAGAATATGTACAAGCTGATTTCCTGGTCGAATCTGAAATACTTCTACAAACGACCCAGAATTCCAAAGAGTGTCCTTGCCAGATACCGTGAAGGGCTGATTATTGGAAGTGCTTGCGAGCAGGGCGAGCTTTATGAAGCAGTCCGTGAAGGACGTCCTGATGAGGAAATCCGCAAGATTGCGGCGTTTTATGATTACTTTGAAATTCAGCCCTTGGGCAACAATGAATTTATGATTCGAAACGGTGATGTTCCAAACAAAGAAGCTTTGATGGAATTTAACCGCAAAATTGTTGAGCTTGGTGACGAAATGGGAAAACCGGTTGTTGCCACCTGCGATGTTCATTTTATGGACCCATCGGACGAGCTTTACCGAAGGGTTCTTCAGGGTGCTCAAGGGTATAGTGATGCTGATATGCAGGCACCCTTATACTTCCGTACAACAGACGAAATGCTTGAGGAATTCAGCTATCTTGGCAGAAACAAGGCATATGAGGTTGTGGTGAAAAACACAAATCTCATTGCAGATATGATTGAAGATTTTGAACCCTTGAAGGGCGGCACATATAACCCCTCAATTGAAAACTGTGAACAGGATTTGGAGGATATGTGCCACGCAAAGGCATACCGTGAATACGGTGATAACCTTCCTGACATTGTGAAAGAGCGTATGGACAGAGAGCTTGGCTGTATTCTCCGTTACGGTTATGCGGTTATGTATATGATTGCTCACAAGCTGGTTAAGAAGTCAAACGAGGCAGGGTATCTTGTTGGTTCCCGTGGTTCGGTTGGCTCGTCCTTTGCGGCATACCTTTCGGGGATAACCGAGGTTAATGCCCTTGCACCACACTATATTTGCCGAAACTGCAAGCACAGTGAGTTCTTCACAAAGGGTGAATATAATATAGGAATTGATATGCCCGACAAGAACTGTCCCGAATGTGGCGAGAAGATGCACAAGGACGGCTTCAACATTCCCTTTGAAACCTTCCTTGGCTTCAAGGGCGACAAGGTTCCCGATATCGACCTTAACTTCTCAGGTGAATATCAGGCGACGGCTCACAAATATGTTGGTGAGCTGTTTGGTGATGCCTTTGTGTTCAAGGCAGGAACAATCGGTACCATTGCGGACAAAACCGCCATCGGTTTTTACGGAAAGAAGTATTATGAGAAAAAGGGCATAAAGCCCACCCAGGCGGAGCTTAAACGAGTTTCAAAGGGGCTTATTGATATAAAAAACACAACGGGTCAGCATCCGGGGGGTATTATTGTTTGCCCCAAGACTATGGATATTCACGAATTCTGTCCCGTTCAGCATCCGGCAGAAAAGAAGGAGTCGGGGATTATCACAACGCACTTTGACTTCCATTCAATCCACGATAACCTTTTGAAGCTGGATATTCTGGGTCACGATGACCCTTCAACAATCAGAATGCTTGAAAACCTCACGGGGCTTGATGCAACAAAGATTCCCCTTGACGACCCTGACACAATGCGGATTTTTTCAAGCACCGAAACCATCGGGGTTACTCCCGAACAGATAAAAAGTAAGGTTGGAACCTTCGGGATTCCCGAATTCGGAACATCCTTCACACGCCAGATGCTTCTGGACACCCTTCCCACAACCTTCTATGAGCTTGTTCTCATTGCGGGGCTTTCCCACGGTACAGACGTGTGGCTGGGCAATGCTCAGGAGCTTATCAAGGCAGGAACGGCAACGCTTTCGGAGGTTATCGGTGTTCGTGACGATATTATGACTTATCTTATGAACAAGGGTGTTGAACCGGGGCTTGCATTCAAGATTATGGAGTTTGTCCGTAAAGGACGTGCCGCAAAGGAAGGTATGCCCGAGGAATATGAAATTCCAATGCGTGAAAACAACGTTCCCGACTGGTATATTGAATCCTGTAAAAAGATTAAGTATATGTTCCCCAAAGCCCATGCGGCGGCGTATGTTATGATGGCGTTCAGAGTTGCATACTTCAAGGTGCATCATCCTCTGGAATTTTATATTGCATATTATACTGTCCGTGCCGATTTGTTTGATGCAAAGATAATGGCACAGGGGGACGAGCATCTTCAAAACGAGATGCGGAATCTTGAAATGCGTTCAAATGACTGGTCGGCAACTGAAAAGTCGGTTTATACCATTTGTGAGATTGTTCACGAGATGTATCAGAGGGGATTTGAGTTCCTTCCCGTTGACCTTTATGAATCGGATGCATTCAAGTTCCAGAGAGTTGACGGAAAAATCCGACTTCCCATCAATGCATTTCAGGGTGTTGGTGATTCGGCGGCACAGAACATCGTTGATGCCAGAGAGAATGGCGAGTTTATGTCAATTGAGGACTTGAAAACAAGAGCAAAGCTCACAAAAACCGTTATCGAAACTCTATCCGAGAATGGAGTTCTTAAAGGACTTTCCGAAACAAGCCAGATTTCAATGTTTGATGAGTTGTAAATTAATATAGAAAGGAAAATAAATATGACAATTGCTGAAAGACTTGCACAAGAACTGGAGTTAAAACAATGGCAGGTGGACAACACCATTGCACTCCTTGATGAGGGAAACACAATTCCCTTTATTTCCCGTTACCGCAAAGAGGCTACGGGAGAACTGAATGACGAGATTCTTCGTACCTTCTTTGACCGCCTG
>JAZNLK010000094.1:0-10397 GCA_045579055.1 Clostridia bacterium | reverse complement strand
TTGGAATTTAAGCTGGGAAGCGAGATTTTAAAGACGGTTATCGTAAGGGAATGGCAGGAGATTCTGACGGTAGGTGCGATTATTGCTCTGCGAGCCGCACTTACCTTCCTAATTCACTGGGAAATCAAAGAAGAGAACAAGGATAAGCATGAGGCTGAGGAAAAGGCCGCAAGAAGCAAAGAATAGGGCATAAAGAGTAACGGACAAGAAAAGAGTAAAATATTGGGTGTCTGAGACACTACTGTAAATAAAAGGAGGACGGTCAGATGAAGACAGATATTGAAATCGCACAGGAGGCGGTGCTTAAGCCGATTAAAGAGGTAGCAGCGCAGCTTGGCATCACGGAAGACGAGCTGGATTTTTACGGCAAGTACAAGGCAAAGTTTACGGACGAGCTTTGGGACAGAGTAAAGGACGATCCGGACGGTAAGCTGGTGCTTGTAACCGCAATTAATCCGACCCCGGCAGGTGAAGGTAAAACCACCACCACCGTCGGCCTTGCAGACGCTATGCGCCGCATTGGCAAGAATGTTATGGTGGCTCTGCGTGAGCCCTCCCTTGGCCCCGTATTCGGTGTGAAGGGCGGCGCTGCCGGCGGCGGCTGGGCACAGGTTGTTCCCATGGAAGATATCAACCTTCATTTCACAGGTGACTTTCATGCAATTGGTGCGGCAAACAACCTTCTTGCGGCAATGCTTGACAACCATATCTATCAGGGCAACAAGCTCAACATCGACCCAAGACGCATCACATGGAAAAGATGTGTTGATATGAATGATCGTCAGCTGAGATTTGTGACAGACGGTCTGGGTGGCAGAGTGAACGGCGTTCCCCGTGAAGATGGCTATGACATTACTGTTGCATCCGAGGTTATGGCGGTTCTTTGTCTTGCATCTTCAATTACTGATTTGAAAGAAAGGCTTTCAAGAATCGTTGTGGGCTATACCTATGACGAAAAGCCCGTGACTGCAGGCGAAATCGGTGCGGCAGGTGCAATGACAGCACTTCTGAAGGATGCTCTCAAACCCAATTTGGTTCAGACACTTGAAGGCACTCCTGCATTTGTTCACGGCGGCCCATTTGCAAATATTGCTCACGGCTGTAACTCGGTTATCGCAACCGAAATGGCAATGAGATTTGGCGATTATGTAATCACTGAAGCAGGCTTTGGTGCTGACCTTGGTGCACAGAAGTTCCTTGACATCAAGTGTCGCTATGCAGGACTGAAACCCGATGCGGTTGTTATGGTTGCAACAATCCGTGCCCTCAAAATGCACGGTGGTGTTCCCAAAACAGAGCTTGGTGCTGAAAATCTTGATGCTCTGAAAAAAGGTATTCCCAATCTTCTTCGCCATATTGCTAACATCAAGGAAGTCTATAAGCTCCCCTCGGTTGTTGCGGTTAACCGCTTCCCAACCGATACGGATGCTGAAGTTCAGCTTGTTATTGATGAATGTAAGGCTCTTGGGGTTAATGTTGCACTTTCGAACGTATGGGCAGAAGGCGGCAACGGCGGTATTGAGATGGCAGAGGAGGTTGTTCGTCTTTGTGAACAGCCCAATGACTTCTCATTCAGCTATGACCTTGACGACACAATCGAAAACAAGATTGACACAATCGTAAAGAGAGTATACAGAGGTAGCGGTGCGGCATTCACACCTGCGGCAAAAAAGGAAATTGCAAAGCTCAATGAGCTGGGTTATGACAAGCTCCCAATTTGTATGGCAAAGACCCAGTACAGCTTCTCGGATGATATGACAAAAATCGGTGCGCCCGAAGATTTTGTCGTAACCGTAAGAAACGTGAAGGTTTCGGCAGGTGCAGGCTTCATTGTGGCACTGACAGGCGACATTATGACAATGCCCGGTCTCCCGAAAGTTCCTGCGGCAGAAAGAATTGACGTTGACGAAAACGGAGTAATCAGCGGTTTGTTCTAAATAAAAGATAAGCCGTATGGAACAACAAAACTCACATTATGTAAAAAAAGCAATTTAATATATTTACCAAATATGCAAACGGGACTGTTATTGGTGATAGTCCTGTTTGTTTTAAGAAAGAATGTGTTGACAAACAACTCTCAAAGTGTTAGTATTTGGTTGAAGAAAAAAATACGGAGGAAAAAATGGTTAATTACAAAGATTATATGCTGAAAAGCACGTCAAGAGAAAAAGAAAATATTGAGTGGTCAATTTCTTACAGCTACAATTCAAGGGACAATGAATCACCAAGAATTTTGCTCATCGGGGACTCAATCTGCAACGGCTATCAGCCTTTTGTCCGCGAAAATTTGGGTGAGTTTGCAAATGTAACCTATTGGATAAGCTCCAAGTGTGTTACTGATGACAGTTTTCTGAGAGAACTGGATTTTTACCTTGATGCTTTTAAATATGATATGATTTTCTTTAACAACGGCGCTCACAGTACCGACAAGTTCCCCGAAGAAAGAGAGACGGCATTTGAGAATGCTGTTGATTTCATTATGGCAAAGCATCCCGGTGTCCCCCTTGTTCTGGTGAACTGCACTCCCGGACAGCCTGATGATCTGACCGAAAGATTCAGAAAGTTCAATGAATTCACAGATAAGGTTGGCAAGGAAAAGAATCTTCCTGTGATTGACTTGTTCACACCAATGGAGGCAACCGACAAGTCCGTTACCATGCGTGATGCTTTTCACTGGACTCCCGAATATTCGGCTGTTCAGGGCAAGATTATCTCTGACTATGTTATGGCAAACCTGAAACTTCAGGGCGGTCTCACTCAGGAAGGCTCGCTAACCGGCCCAAATGGTGCGATAAAGTAAAGATAAAAACGCTTCTGATTGGCGTGTAGCCTAAATGACAGATTTATCATTTTGATATATCTGTCATTTTTATTACACTTTGGTATTGCTTTTATTCGAGTTTTGGAATATAATATTATTTATAACAGACAAGGAGTGTAGAAATATGGAAGTTATGTCTGCAAGAGAAGCCGCTGACAAATGGGGTATATCTCAAAGACGAGTGGCTGTTCTTTGTTCCGAAAATCGGATAGAAAATGCACAAATGTTGGGAAATATGTGGCTTATACCGATAAATGCAAAAAAACCGATTGATGCAAGAAGTATGCGATATAACACTGTGGATGAGAAAAGTGTAAAACCTTTTCTCAAATGGGCAGGCGGCAAAGGGCAGCTATTAAAGGAAATTGAAAAATATTATCCTTTTGATGATGTTATTACAAAGTACGCCGAGCCTTTTGTGGGTGGGGGAGCTGTGCTTTTTGATATTTTAAGCAGGTACAATTTAGATGAAATATATATAAGTGATATAAATGCCGAACTGATAAACACTTATGTTGTCATTAGAACACATATTGAATCTTTAATAGAGTTGCTTGATAGATACCAAGGTGAGTATGTACCGCTTGAAACGGAATACAGAAAGTCATACTATATGACAAAAAGAGATAGGTTCAATGAACTAAAAGTCAATGGGAATGAAGCTGAAAATATTGAAAAAGCAGCATTGATGATATTCCTTAACAAGACTTGTTTTAATGGCTTGTTTAGAGTTAACAAAAAAGGTCTTTTCAATGTTCCTATGGGTTCTTACAAAAATCCTCTCATTTGCGATGAAAAAAATCTTAGTGCAGTATCAGATAAACTGCAAAATGTAAGGATTGTATGCGGTGATTATCGAAACTCTGCTGAATTTATAGATGAACATACTTTTGTGTATTTTGATCCTCCATACAGACCTTTGACAGAAACTGCAAGTTTTACTGCTTATACCGAAAATCTATTTAATGCTGAGGAACAAGTTGAACTTGCTGAATTTGTAGAGAGTATGCACAAAAAAGGAGCCAAAATTGTTGTGAGTAATTCGGACGAGCAAGGAGTGAAATTGTATGAACCTTACGTTTGATAATAGTATTATTGAGAATTATCATTCGGGAACACAAATAGCACGAGTATTGACTGAAAATTGGGTAAATGAAAATATGTATTGTCCACGATGTGGAAATTTACATATTAAACATTTTGAGAACAATCGTCCTGTTGCGGATTTTTATTGTCCTGCCTGTAACAATGAATATGAATTAAAGAGTAAAAACGGAACTTTAGGTCATAAAATAAATGACGGTGCTTACAGCACAATGATTGAAAGAATAACAAGTAATGATAATCCTGACTTTTTCTTTATGAGTTATTCAAAAGAACAACTAAAAGTAAAAGATTTTGTTTTAATTCCCAAACATTTTTTTGTTCCTGATATTATTGAAAAACGAAAGCCGTTAGCTTCAACCGCAAGGCGTGCTGGTTGGGTTGGATGCAATATTCTGATAGATAAAATTCCAGAACAAGGGAGAATTGATATAATATCAAATGGCGAAATAATAAACATAGACAATGTTGTAGATAAAGTAAATAAAAGCAATCTACTTGAAACAAAAGATATAAATAGCCGCGGTTGGCTGATGGATATTTTGAATTGTGTTAATAAAATTTCGTCACAATTATTCACATTGGAAGAAATGTATAAATTTGAGAACATTCTACATATGAAGCATCCTCAAAATAATAATATTAAACCTAAAATAAGACAGCAACTACAATTTTTAAGAGATAAAGGCGTTGTTGAATTTTTGGGGAATGGCAGATACAAAAAAATTATGTGAGGTATTATGATGAAAAAATATACTATTGCAATAGAAGAAACAGTCGTAGAAGAGTTTGAAATAGAAGCAAATGATTTTGAGGAAGCTTTAGATATTGCTACTGAGAAATATCATAAAAGCGAAATTGTTCTTTGCCTTGGAGAAGTGCAGTCCAAGCAGATAGCTGTGATAAAACCAGAAAATGAATCAACTGAATGGATTAAATTTTAATTTATGATGTTGGCCTCATTTTATAAAGGAAAAGAATATTTGTAAGGTGAAAGGATATCTGAAAATAAATAGTGTGAAATATGTTTTTTGCTTATTCTACATGAATATTTATTTGTATTTAGAAAGTAATATCCAGTATTGCAAAAAACGAAGAAATGCATAGCATTTCCAATAATTTAGAATATTAAAAACGGCAAAGCAAGCATTTGCCATACAATAAAAGAACAAGGGTTGTGGTCAAACACGATTTAAAAAAATCGTTTTGATACAGCCCTTTTTTGACGATATTTTGATGTTCAATTTTTGGAATTTTTGGAATTGTGAATCTTTATAACCTGACGTTTTTCTTTTTCCTCGTCGCACATATCGAGATACATATCTTCGGCTTCTGACTGGGATTTTTTCAGCTTTTCCAAAGCTTCAAAGTGGGTTTTGCTGAGAATATCGTTGGTATTTTCAATGAGTTCAATTGTATCGGTTATGTCGTTGAACAATTTGTGGTAGAGTTCTTTGTAGTTTGGCATTTGTAAGTCTCCTTTGTGAATAAAAAATGCGCCTGCCGAAGCAGACGCATGAAAAACGCACAAACTCCGACGATAAGGCTGCTAGACACTTATACTTACAATTCCCACAAGGTTATGAAGTCAGAGTGTACGCTTTTGCCAAAGAGCGTACACCTTGTGGGACAAAAATATACTATTCCCAGTGTAAGTATAATAGTCTAGCATAAAAAATTATAGCACAGTTATTTTCATTTTGCAAGAAATTTATAAATTTTTGCGTTAAATGTCCATTTTTTCAACTGTTAAACGTATTGACTTTAGCACAAAACTAAAGTATAATTTATTTAATATGGGAAAGTGTGGCAATGCCGCACGGATGAAGAAAGGACGGTATTTTATTATGATATTTCCTGCACCTCAACAGATAGAGTACAAGGAAGGAAGCTATACCCTGAAAAAAGCATACAAAACAGCTTGCCTTATGTGCTTCTGGAAGGATGCTTTGGCAAGTGATGAAATTAACTTTGTTCAGGACAGTGGTCTTGAAAAGGAAGAATATAGTCTTTGTGTATGTGACAAGGGCATTGAAATCAAATATTCAACAGAGGAAGGTAAGTTCCGTGGAGTGACAACCCTTTTCCAGATGGTGAAGGAGGGCAAGGAACTGAAATTTGTCTGCATCTCGGACAAGCCTGACTTTGAATGCCGTGGATATATGCTGGACATCAGCCGTGGCAAGATTGCAAAGGTTGAAACCGTGAAAAAGCTCATTGATTATATGGCATATCTCAAGTATAATGAGCTTCAGCTTTATATGGAGAACTTCTGCTTCAAGTATGAGGCATACCCTCAGGTGAATGAGAACTTCGACTGTCTTACTCCTGAGGACATCCGCGAACTTGATGCATACTGTAAGGAACGCTTCATTGACCTTGTTCCCAATCAGAACTGTTTTGGTCATATGCAGGAATGGCTTGGACACGATGACTTCAAGCATCTTGCACTGGGTGACGAAGAAAAACCCAATTCGGGAACACTGAATCCATTACTCCCCGAAACATATGAGTTTGTGGACGGTCTGTTTGATTCACTTCTTCCAAACTTTGAGTCAAAGTATGTGAACATCGGTATGGACGAAGCCTTTGGTCTTGGTAAGTTCCAGATTGAGGAATACTGCAAAGAAAAGGGTAAGGACAATGTGTTCATGGATTACCTGAACCGTATGAGTGATACCATTGGTGAGAAACACGGCAAGAAGGTTATGTTCTGGGCGGATATGATTACAAGCTATCCCGATTCTCACACAAGAATCCCCAAGGATGCAATTGCTCTTGAATGGGGCTATGACCTGATTCAGTCTCAGGTTATGGCTGAGCATTGTGCCGCTTTCCGTGACAAGGGTGTTACATTCTATACCTGTCCTGCAACAAGCAACCACTTGTCATTTACAGGCCGTGGTGATGTGGCATCCTTCAATGTGAGAACTGCCGCAGAAGTGGGGAAGAAGTACGGTGCAAAGGGTCTTCTCCTCACCGACTGGGGCAACAGCTACGGAAATCCCCAGTTCTTTGAATGGAGCTGGTTCTATCTTGCACTGAACGGTCAGTATGGCTGGAATGTGGGCGAAGAACAAAACGGCGAGGCACTGAAGCCTTACTATCTCAATGCCGCAAGAAAGCTTGTGAATGACTTGTTCTTTGAGGGCAAGCCAATTTCGGAGCTTTTGTACAGACTTTCAAACTACTATCTCCTTGAGCCTGAAAGAATCCACAACGGCACAATATGCGGACATCTCTTGGGTCTGCCACTTTCGCAGTCACATTACTATACATATTTTGACCTGAAGGAATGTGGCTATGACTTCTATTTCAATCATATCATCAGCTATGTGAACGATGTTATTGCGGAAATTGAAGGAATTGACTTTGATACAAAGATGAAGCGTGAGATTCTTATTAACGCAAAGATGGTTATTCTGGCGGCTGAGCTTTGCAAGCCTCGTTACGGCGAAAAGAAGCTGACCGATGAGAAGAAGAAGGAGCTTTGTGAGCTCATCGACTGGATGATTCCCGAATATAAGGAATTGTGGCTCATGGAAAACTACGAAAACGGTATGGAAATTTTCGTGAAGGTTCTGGAAGACAGAAGAAAAGAAATTGTGGAGCTGTAATTGGTGGTGACACCTCATACCGATGGGAATACTGTTAACTTAGCGTTGTGAGTATTGCAGTGAAATATTTTGCATTCAGCAAAATGTGAAATTCACGTTTTGAGTGAGTGAAATTTGCACTTCGTACAAGTGAAATTTGCCTCTGCGAGGCAAGTTACGGTTGTTTTGCTCTGCAAAACTTAGATTTTTTAATATATAATGAAAGGTGGAAATTAAAATGATTTTTCCTGTTCCAAAGAAAGAAGAATATAAAGAAGGTATCTACACATTAAAAGCAAAGCTCAATACAGCTTGCCTCAAGTGCTTTTACAGCGAGGCGTTAAGCTGTGATGAGATTAAGTTTGAAAAGTCAGCAGACCTGACAAAGGAAGCACATACCCTCTCAATCTGCGACAAGGGCGTCAAGATTACATACGCAACAGACGAAGGCCGATTCCGTGCGGTTACATCACTTTATCACTTGGTGAAGGCTCAGAATGGTGAGCTTAAGTTTGCTGAAATCGAGGATGAACCCGATTTTGAACGTCGTGGCTATATGCTGGACATCAGCCGTGGCAGAAAACCAAAGGTTGAAACAATCAAGGGTCTCATTGAATACCTTGCTGAAATGAAGTACAATGAATTCCAGATTTATATTGAGGATTTCAGCTTCAAGTATAAGGCATATCCTCAGGTTAATGCGGATTTTGACTGCCTTACTCCCGAAGATATCAAGGATATTGAAGAATTCTGTTCTGAAAGATTTCTTGACCTTGTTCCCAACCAGAACTGCTTCGGTCATATGAGCCATTGGCTTGGCAGAGACGAATATAAGCATATGGGTCTCTTTGACGAGAATACTCCCAATTCGGGAACTCTCAACCCTGTACATCCCGAAACCTTTGATTTTGTTGACGGTCTTTTTGAATCACTTCTGCCACACTTCAAGTCGGAATATGTGAACGTTGGTATGGACGAGGCTTTTGGTCTCGGTAAATTCCAGTCCAAGGAGTTCTGTGATAAGTACGGCAAGGACACAATGTTTATGGATTATCTGAACAAGGTTTCCGACCACGTTAACAAGAAGTATAATAAAAAGGTAATGTTCTGGGCGGATATGATTACAAACTATCCCAATGCGCACACTCGCATTCCCAAGAATGCAACAGCGCTTGAATGGGGCTATGAGCTTATCCAGTCACAGACAATGGCTGAACATTGCTGGGCATTCCAGCAGAAGGGCGTCGACTTCTATGTTTGTCCCTCTGCGAATACTCATCTCAGCTATGTTGGACGTCATGATGTTACAACCTTCAACCTGAGAACAGCAGGCGAAGTGGGAAGAACCTACGGTGCAAGAGGTTATCTCATCACTGACTGGGGTATGCCTGCGGATGGTCACGCACAGTCACTTGTGTTCTCATACTTTGCGGCGGCTCTTGCAGCTCAGTATGGCTGGCAGGTTGGTCGTCTTCAGAATGGTGAGGACTTCAAGACAGACTATATCAGAGCGGCTAACAAGTTTATGGATGATTACTGGTTTGGCGGTGTTGAGGTTTCGGAATATCTGTTCCGCTTGGCTAACTGCTATCTCCTTGAACCTGAAAGAATTCACGTTGGAACAATCTGCGGCGAAAGCTTCGGTGAACCTCTTGATGTTACAGGCAATATCTACTTTGACCTGAAGAGAAACGGCTATGACTTCTATTTTGACAATCTCATTGACTATGTTCAGAAGATTATGAAGGATATTGAAGCGCTTGACTTTGATGCACGTCTCAAGAAGGAAATCCTTCTTGGTGCAAAGCAGGTTATTGTTTCGGCTGAGCTCTGTAAGGTGAGACGTAATCAGGAAATCACAGCAGACAAGTGCAAAGAAGTTTCTGCACTTATCGACGAGGTTTATGCAGAATTTACGGATTGCTGGAGAGACAGAAACTTTGAAAAGGGCATTGAAATTTACTCAGGCAAGCTTCTGAAGAGAAAAGAAGAAATGCAGGCACGTGTAAAATAAGAATAATCAGGGGATGTTCAGTGGTTGAACATCCCCGATTTGATTATTCGATTGTTTTCCCCAAAAATGTGGCGGCAGATTCCGCAAGCTTTTGTTCCAGTTCCCCGAAGTCTTCCTTTTCGGGCGATGAAAGAAACATAACTGTTCCGATTGCATCTCCGTCATAGATAATGGGGGCAGCAATGCCTGCCATAAAGGAATCGTTGCCGTCGGATACAGAGATGTTTTTTGCACCGTTTTTCAGTACGTAGGTGCTTTTTTGGGACATTACCTTTTCAATATCATCGGATATTTTCTTGTTCATAAGCTCTTTTTTTGAAACTCCCGACACGGCGATTACAGTGTCCTTGTCTGAAATGCAGGCGGGAATACCGGCTGTGTGGGCAAGAGCTTCGGCATATTGACTTGCAAATTCCCCAAGTTCGCCGATTGGTGAATACTTTTTGAAAATAACAGTTCCGTCACTTTCTGTATAGATTTCCAGTGGGTCGCCTTCTCTTATTCTCATTGTTCTGCGGATTTCCTTTGGTATAACAACACGACCCAGGTCGTCTATCCTACGAACTATACCTGTTGCTTTCATATAATTAGTCTCCTTTATTTTTATATTTGAAAAACACCGAAAAAGCCTGATATATATGACTTTTCAGGGGATAACATGCTTTGAAAACCATTCTGTTTTATGCTCAATTTTATCATAATAATCGCACCGACTTTTTCCTGCATAAAATCAGAATATAAATCAAATAAACCGATATTACGACTCTTTTTGATAAAAAAATCGCAACACGTCCCAAATCCCTGTTCATGTGAATTTCTTATTACTATTATTTCTCTTTTTTCAGGGATTATGTGTCAATAA
>JAZNLK010000093.1:0-20709 GCA_045579055.1 Clostridia bacterium | reverse complement strand
GTGATATAAATTCCTGACGGAATTTGCTATATACCTTGCGGTGCGATATATTACTTCGTAATGCGATATGTCCCTTCGGGACGAGATAAGAGGAATTTATATCATATAGCAACGGAATGAAATGGAGTTATATCGCATTTGAGCGGAGCGAAAATATATCGCACGAACAAAGTGAGTATATCGCAAAAACATTGTTTTAAACTTAACTTCGCTTTTGCGGAGCGAAAACTTCATTGCGGAATGCAAGTTCACTTCGAGCGTAGTGAGAAACTTCGTTCTACTAATACAAAGATTATCCATATTTTGGGAGCCGTCGGATTTATACGACGGCTCACCTGAATTTAATTATTTCACTGCTTTTGGATGTATTTTCAAAAGTAGTCAGATAATTGAATTTTTTATATAATAGGAATTTGCAACTTGTAGTTGCATCCCTATTATACAAAAAATAAAATTAAATTGTCCGTGCGAAATTTTCCGACCCCGTCGGAAACGCACATGGACAAACAAAGCTGTATCCCTTTCTGCCCGCTAGCTGAGCGAGCGCCAAGGGCGCTTTGTTCAATAATAGCAGAAAGGGTTTGATATTATGTTTAAAAGAGCTTTGAGCACTGTGCTGTGTCTTATTATGCTGTGTATGACAATTCCCATGGTGGTTGTTGGCGCAACCGACGGAAGTGGAGAAATAACGGCAGAATTTCTGTTCTTTGAATGTGATGGACTTGAAACAACAATTATTCCCCAAGGCGAGGCAACGGGCGTTGCAAGGCTTGCGAATAATTCGGATGTCGATGGGGTGGTTTTTGCAAAAACCGTCGCATATAACACTTCGGGTGCGGTTCTTGCCAGTACGGATCAGGTTTTGTGGAATGTGTCGGCAAACACAACCGGGGAATACAGAACATGTGCGATTTCTGTTCAGAATATGATTAACCTTTCACATGTTGAACTTTCGGTGTGGACGGAAGAAAACGGCAAACAGAATATTCTTGGAACAAAGCGGATTTACACAAAACCTGTGGTTGTTGACGATTCAACCGACGGAAAGCTGAACTGGATGGGTTATGAATGGTCGGCGGAATGTATTCCCATGGACAAAGCTGATGACAGTATTTACAGTACCGAACCCTGCGACCACGGCTGGATGTATGTTGATGATAATGGCTATATGAACTTTCAGCTTGTAGCAGACTATGATAAGGGAAAATACCACAGAATTGAAATTCCCAGAAGTGCAAATCCCGAAAATGATCAGGTCGACCTTGCCGAAAACTATGACTTTGAATTTGATATGAAGGTCATTGATTTTGGCGAGTACATAGGTTTTCAGATGTTTGACGAGAATTACCGTGCTTATTTTGTTTTGTCAACCGAAGGGATTTTGTATGAGTCGGCTGAAGGAAGTTTTCAGAAAAATGTGGCAATAGGCTACGACTGGAACACCTTCAGAGGCGAAAAGAGGGGCAATACTTTCTCGTTATATATGAATGGTGAACTTATGGCGGCTTTTGAGCTTCCGAGATATGCGACCCATGATTACCGTAATGGTGCAATCCGCTTTTACGGAACACTTATGAAAATCAATGCTCCAAAGTTTCAGCTTCGCAGAGCGGAGCTGACCCAGTATGATGATGTGGTTGAAATGGTTCCCGATTATGATTCGGTTTATGAATCGGGCGAAAATATTGAATTCAGAGTTGACGTTGAGGACAATCCCCAAAGGGTTGACTATTATGTGGGGAATGTTAAAATCGGTTCTGCAACTGCTGAGGAGTCATATTCATATATCCTTGAAAATGCAAAAGCGGGTGCATATAACGTCCATGCAAAGCTCTACTATGTCGACGGAAGCGAAAAACGTACCTTTGAACGTGTTGTAACCGTCAAGGGCGGTAATGAGGTCTTTGTTGTGTGCCCCAATGAGGTTAATTACGGCGATGCGGTGAGCCTTGCGGTTGATACACAGAGGCTTGATTTTGCGAGGACGGATTTTTATGTGAACGGACAGCTTGCAGGCAGTTCGGAAGACGGTACACTTGAAATACAGTCTCCGAAGGTGGGAACAGCCTCGGTTTATGCAAATGTTTATCTTGATGACGGAACTTATATCCAATCTGATGCCGCAAACCTTAATGTGAAAGCATCGGGTAGTGCAGGTACTCTTGAAATTGGTCAGGAGTATGATATTTCATATTCCTTTGGCGGTGGTTCGGGAAATGTTTCTTTGAAGGATGGATATTTTGAATTGAATATGTCACACACAGATTCGGGAGTGTCATATAAAACCCGTGACGGAGAGGAAACTTACCCGGCACCTTCGGGCAGATACCGTGCAGTTGTGACTTCGGGTATTGCGGATGTTTACCGTGACGGACAGCTTGCCTTCTCCTATTATATGCCGAATTGCACCGATGGGGCATCGCTCTCGTATAGTGGTGTATCGGATATCAGTCTTGGGGGCAGTGGTGTGAAAACAGAACTGCTTCGCAAGGATATAAGCGGAGAAAGAGAAGTTAATGCCGAAGATATGAATATGGGACTTTATTATTCCCTTGAATTTGACAAAAAAGACACATCAAGCGAAACAATACATCTTTATGACGGTGAATATGAGCTTTCAATGAAATTCAACGGCGGAATTACTGTTCTTGAACAGGCAAGAACCGAACGTGAAAGTGTTGAAAAGAAGCTTACATCAACGGTTGAAGCGGGATATTACAGAATAACCGTTTACCGTGGCTTGGGTCAGATTTTCAGGGATAATATTTTCATCGGGTCTTTCCGTATGCCAAAGACATCACACAAAAAGGAATTGAGACGTGTTATGTCTCATTCAAATGCATCAACAGTTACCATAATCAAAAATACAGATGATATATTCTATTTTGAAGACGATTTTCAGCTTGACAACGATATGTCCCCCGAAGAATACTGGTATACCTTTTACGGTGATGTGAAGGGTAGCTTTGACGATGGAAAAATGAATATTTCGGGCATCGGAACATACCTTCTTGATGCAACTGCGGAGAACCCCACTCTTAAATGGGATATGGCACTACCTCTCAGCGAGGTTGAAACCGAAACCGACAGCGGAAGCAGCGGTGGATGCGACGGTAGCGAAAACAGCGGTACAACTACAACAATCACCAAGTCGGGCAAGATTGCAATTAATGTGAGATTCCGAAACGAATATGACAATATGCGGATAATCTATGACCACAGCAAGGAAGCCTGGGAACTCACAAAGACCACAAGCTCAGGTACAGCAGTCATTGCAACTACCGCAAAGAGCATTTCTTCCAATACGGAATATACATACGTTCTTGACATCAAAAATGACAAGCTCACTTTCACCTGTGACGGTGAAAAGATTTTTGACGGCGTGGAGCTTGATTATCTTGGCAACGGCAAATATGGTTTCACAACCTATGATATTGGGGCAACCATTGACAATATCAGCTATGCGGGCAACGGAAAAACCAATACCGGTGTGAATTATAAGTTCTGGCCAACAGATGCTCTTGCCGGAACCGTGGAATTTTTCAAAGGTGATGAAGAAAACGAAGTGGGAGTTTATTGCGTTGACAAGGTATACACCACCAAGGATTTGGGTGAGACATGGAGTGCAAATGAATATTCCTCGGGAACAACTTATGCAAACAATATGATAACTCTCCGTTCGGGCAGACGTTTGTTTGTTTCGGACTGGAGCGGATTCAGCCATGCAAGCCTTTATGAAGCTGACGGAACAGCGGTGAAGACCAATGTTTATATTCAGAATACAGATGATTATATAAGCGGAAGATACTCCCTTCAGGGACGTCTCAATCAGGGAACAAAAATCTACGGCAACGCAACCGAACCAAGAGTTTATTATGTAACGTTGGAGGGCTCGGAGCATAAGGGTGTGACCAGAGTATATTTCTCGGATGATGAGGGTTTGACCTGGACAGAGTCACGAAGTGATATGAGTTATGAGGCTCTGGGCGATTTCTATGCAGGCGAGGCTGATATCATTGAGCTTCCTGACGGAACGGTTCGTGTTTGGGTCAGATGCGACAGAGGATATCTCTATTACTTCGATTCCTTTGATGGCGGTCTGAACTTTGATATGACTCCCGTTGCATCACAGTTTATGTCACCATCAACGGCGTTTTCGGTGGAACGTGACCCACTCAATCCCAATACATATTATATGATATGGACATATGATACAGCAACCGCATCTCTCAAATATATCCAGCAACCCCGAAACCGTGAAAGCTTTGCGGTGAGCTATGATGGCTGTAAGACATGGGAATATATTATGGAAGCCGATGACAGAGGAATATATCAGACAACGGCATTCTGCAATGCAAGTATGCGTATCATTGATGGAAAGGTTTATGCAAACCACGGCTATCTGGAATCGGGTCGGTTTAAGATGGACGAAAACACAACCATAAATCAGGTGATATACGGCTTTGACCCTGCAAAAATAAAGACAGTCAAGCGGTTTTCAAATGCCCATTATATTGAACCTGATTTTACCACGGTTTATGATGAAATGCAAACCCAGGCGGTACTACCCAAGACTTCGGGAAATGCGTATATATACGGCACTGCAATGCCTGCCCTCATCAATGATGACGGCTTTGTTCAGGCTGATGTTGCGGCAAGTGCTGTGGGAGCGGAGCTTTCGGAAACAGAGAACGGAGCTATGCTTGTTATCGGTGACGGCATTGTGGAATTTACCAAGGGATCGGAAAACTATAAAATAAACGGAGAAGTATTTACGGCAGATGAAATCTGTCTTTCGGAGGATGGAGACTTTCTTAATTCAAGGGTTTGTGCTGATGTTTTTGGTAAAATTTATAAGCAGACCTTCTCTGCACACCTCTTGCTCAGCAAGCCTCTCAGCGAAACCTACTGCACAGAGCTTGAATCCTTTGTGACGGGAGTTTCGGACAATCTCCAAAAGTGCATCGAGAATTTCAAGTTGATAGGAAATGCATCGGATCTGGAGGAATTCTTCAATGAATATAAAATAGTACTTAATCTTTTAACTGATTTTTCGGATAAGTCATTTGAGAATATGTTCGTTGCATACAGCGGTCTTGATTTGAATGAAATCTCGGATTATGAAAGTATGATGACGGCAATTGAAACAATTGTCAATGCTGAAAAGGACAGAATAAGTCAATTTATTGATGCAATGAACCGGGCATCGCATGAGAGTGATATTGATGCAATAAAGCTCTATATGACCGAAACATATAGTGATTTACTTTCCTTTTCAGTTGACACAACGGACATTGCCAATGAGGATGGCTTATATGGGAAAATGACGGGAATCACATACAATAGCATTTCCGATATTGAGTCGGTGTTCAAGGCGGCATATCAGGCTCAGCTTGATTTTGAAAACGGAAAAAGTAATTCGGTTACGGTTTCCACCGCAAGCGGCGGTATTAATGGTTGGGCAAATCTCAACGGAAATCATTTTGGCGGAGTTTCTCAAAAAGTCATTGACTCTGAAAATGTTATAACTCTTTCTGCATATGAGGGTGTGTTTGATTCAAGCAAAAATTCTGTTGAAGCACCTTTTGAAAACGGTTTGGTGTATCAGCTTCCCGGTAAATTTGGCGAAAACATAACCCATAGCGGAGCTGTAGTTGGCGAGGCTTCGGGAACGGTATCCTTTGACGGACAAAAAGGCAGTTTTGCCCTAAACGGAACAGAAATTCCAAAATCAAGCACAATGATTTTTGTTTTTGACATTGAACAAAATGGCGGTACAATCAGTGCAAATCTTTCTTCGGGATTTTTGAATCAGAAGATGGACATCTTCTGCGGAGGAAATAGCTTTGCCCAGCTTCCCAAGCAATTAAGGGATGCCCAAAAGCTTACATACCGCGTTGAAATGTCGATGAACTATATGAAGATTTATGTGAAGTCAGGGGATGAGGCTGATACTGAATACCGGTGCATATATGACCAAAAGTTGTCATATATTGCAAGATCAAAGTGGTTTGTGAAGTTTGAGACTGAGGACGGTATTGCAGAAATATCCAACATTGGAGCATATTCGGTGCTTTCGGGTATCGGGTCGGAGACTGACGGATACGTGCTTGTTGATGATATTTATTATTCGGTTGACGGAGAGGCAGGTCACACAATGGCTGACCTTGCGGCACTTAGTGTATGCGAAGATGGAACAGTCACCGAGGATGGTACATTGAAGCTAATTGAAGGAAATGGCGCAACCCCGCCCAGAGCCTCTGTTACATGGAATAAGGCTAACTTCACAGGTGGCTTTGATCGTGCTGAGATAGAAATGACCGCAATGGTTGAAGATGGCGGAAATATATTTTTATATTTCCTTGACAATACGGGATACAGACATTCCGTAAGTAACTTTTCGCCCCGTATATTCAACGGTGCCAACACATACACCGATTTGTACTGGACAACAGGACAGTATTATGACATAAAGCTCATAACAAATCCTGCCGGCTATGACGAGAACGGTCAAAACAGAACAAGGGCTTCTATGTATGTAAAAAAAGCAGAGGATACCGAGTGGATATGCACAGCTCAGGACTTGCTTCTAACAGGTTCTCCTTCAAGAAATTATCTGCAGTTTGCTTTGATGAACTGCTATGATACATCGGCAATTTATCTGAAAAAGTTGAGCGTAAAAACCTATGCAAAGCCACAGGGTGATTATGAATTTTTAAATAACACCTTGAATATGCCCGAGGTGGATTATATCTATACCTTTGACTATATGCGTATGGACGAAAAAACACCTACAGTGTTCACAATTGGCGGTGAGGATTACAGTCAGAAGTTCACCTTGGGACAGTTTGATATTACAACCAATGATACTCAATATCTCACTGCGGACGTTGATATTACCGAGGACAAGTGGTACAGATTTTACGGGGTTGTGAAAATGACCGAAGAGGCCGTTCATCCCCTTGATAAGTCAAAAACCGTGAAGAACAGTATATCTGTTTATATGAAAGATGAAGAGGGGACTGTGACAACTTTGTTTGAAGACTTGCCCATGCTGAAAAACAGCGGAAACAACGGATTGAGATTCCGTATGAACGATGCAACAGATGCAGGAATCAAGCTGAAAAATATCAGGGTTTATAACGGAAAAACCCTTGACTTGGTTTCAGCTGACATTCTGGACGGAAAGGCAAGTGTTACGGTTGATTTCCTCAATGACTTTACAGAGTTTTCAGACATATTCACGGCATATGCCGCGGTCTACGGCAATTCCGCAATGACCGGCGTAAAAATGTCGGATGTTGAAGTGACGGTTGCTCCCTTTGACTTTAAACGTATGCGGATTGAAGATGTGAGTTTCATAGCCGTTGACGATGCAGAAACTGAAATAAAATTCTTCCTTTGGAAGGATGGAATACCCTCAATGGTATCGGTATCAAAATAAACGACAGAAAGACAGGAGAAAGAAAACATGAAATGGACAAAAAAAGGCTTTGAGGAATTTTCAAAGGGTACAATGGGAAACAGCGGACAAAATCTGTATGTTTCCGCCAAGGGTGTTCTGCAGAGAATATTCAATTTTGACGTAAACGGCGACGGATATCCCGATATCCCAATTGCCAACAGCCACAGCATGAATGAAAAACCATATATTCACATTTATGACGAATTGGGACAGAAAGAGCCGCTGGAGCTTCCCACAAACGGTTCCTTTGACGGACTTTTTGTTGACCTTTATGACAGAGGCGTTCAGGATTTGGTTGTTGCCTGCCAACATAACGGTGTTCACTCGGATGTGTCGGCAATGATATATTTTGGTTCGGAAATCGGTTTATCCGAAAAATACAAGATGGAGCTTCGTGCCCCCAATTCCTATGGTGTTGTTGCAGGCGATTTCAGGGGTACGGGCAAAAAGTCGCTAATCTTCATAAGCGGTGACAAGCTTCGCCACTTTGAACAGACAACCCACGGAATTGAAGCATCAAAGTTCACTGAGCTTGAAATCAGCGCAATGTCTATGGCAGCAGGCGATCTTGACGGTGACGGATTTGACGATTTGTTTGTGATGCATTCGGGAACAGGTGAAATTGCGGTTTACTGGGGTGATGAAGACGGAATCAATCCTGAAAGAAAAACCGAAATAGGTGAACCCGTTGTTATTGATGACGGACGTTCAAAGTCCACCACCGCAGGCAGAAAGAGTTACCGATGGATTCCCTGGCGTACAAATGTGCTGAAAATGAACGGGAAAACCGTAATTTTCCGTGCTGATGGCAGAGATGCAGTATTTGATTCCTTTGACAAGGACAGAAATGCAATTGAAGAATTGCGTATTTTCACAACCGATTCTGAAAGCATCGAAAAGTATAACGTAGACGTTATGTTTGCAGGTGACGGACCTATGCACGCAACATCGGGTGACCTGACAGGAAGAGGGACAACCGATGTGGTAGTTGCTGTTGCAACTGATTTTGAAAAGGAAGAAGATATAATTGTGCTTTGGGAGGAGGATGGTTACAGTATCGAAAAAGCGACCCGAATCCCAATCCGTGCTGCAAGAACTCTGAGTATCGGCAAAATGAATGAAGATGGCAAGAATTATCTTTTTGTATGTCAGGCTTGCGAAGAAAACAGTCTGACTATTGATACGGCTGTGTTCAGCTTTGACAAAAATAAGAATTATATGCAGGAATGCCTGATAAATGCCCAAGAGCCAACTGCAATAATCAGCGGAAAGACCTATACCGACGGCAGATATCAGCTTGCAGTTATCAACCATGAAGGGAACAGACATCTTGGACTTGAAAATACATATGTTTATCTTGGTGGTGAAGACGGTTATGTTCCTGAAAGACGCCTTGAATTCCCCGGTTGCGCATCAACTGATATGTTTATGGTGGACTTCACCGACAACGGACATCCTGATGTTCTGGTGGTGAACTGTGCAGAGAATGCTCCCACAAAGTCTCCGGGCTCAACAATGTACTGGAATGGCGAAGGTGGATTTGATATTACAAAGAACTTTACTCATATCCCAAAGGCAGAGGAAGGTCACGGTGCGGCAATTGGCGATTTCAGAAAGTCCGGATATCTTGACATTGCAATCTGTGGTATAAGCAGCCGTGATATAAAGATTTTCGAGGGCGGACCGGACGGTTATGACTTCGAAAATCCAAAGTATTTGGTTATGGGTCCTGATCCTGAGGGATTTGTTGAAAAATATAAAGGATTGCCATATTCATATAAACTTTTCCACGAAAAGATTGCAGGAATTGACGATCCCGGACAAAGAGCAAATCTTCAAAGTGCCAGATGGCAATTTGCGGCAGACTTCAACGGTGACGGTTGGCTTGACATTTTTGTTTCTCAGATTGCGGGTGATCGCTCAGTCATATTCTGGGGCGGTCCCGACGGATTCAGTCACCACAACTATACCGAAATTGCAACAGACGGAATATCTGCAGCAAATGCGGCTGACCTTGACGGTGACGGATACCTTGACCTTGTTTGCTCCTGTCATCTGTCAAAGAAGCATACCTATCCTCAGGAATACGGAAAATTTGTTATCTACTGGGGCGGACCTGACGGTTATCAGGAACACAGAAAGACCCAGCTTCCCACACATTGTTGCAATGCCCTGACAATCAATGATTTTAATGGTGACGGACTTCTTGACATATACGGAACAGCCTACAATAACGGCCGTTGTCGTGACATTGACTCAAAGATGTATTTCCAGAGTGAAGACAGAATGTTCCATGCAGACAACTTCATGGATATCTTCAATCATTCGGGCTGCGGATGCATGTCAGGTGACTTCAATGGTGACGGATATATTGACCTTGCGGTGGCATCCCATAAAGCATACGGAAATCACGAGTCAATGTCCTATATTTTCTGGGGCGGTGAAGACGGAATAAACGAACAGCGATATACAGAACTTCCTTCAATCGGCCCTCACGGAATGTGTACTGTTGATATCGGTAACATTATGGATAGAAGCAATTCGGAGTATTATTATTCCGAAGCCTATAAAGCTGATTCAAGGGCAGTAAAGATATCTTGGATTGCTGAAAACGGTAAAAAAACATGGGTAAAGGTTCAGTTCAGATGTGCCGACAGTATTGAGGCTCTTGAAACTGCCGAATGGTCAGAATCATTTGAAAATGGTGCGGATATTTCAGCGTTCAACCTGAAAGGTTTCATTCAGTATAAGCTTGAACTTGGCGCTTATTGCGGAACAGGAACACCGCGAGTAACAGAAGTAACGGTTGAGTTTGAATAATCCGATATGCGGACGATATTATCCTTTTAGCGAAGAGCATCCGTGCAGCAGAAAGATTGCTTGGTACAAGTACAGAGTATCTTGAAAAGAAACTTAAACTCAAGGTTAACACAGAGAAAAGCCGTGCAGTAAGCGTATATTCAATCCGAAATTTCGGTTTCTCGGCTTTGCGATGGGAAGGAACAGAAAGGGTGCATATATCCGAGTTCACGCAAAGTCGAAGAAGAAAGCCAAGGACAAACTGCGAAAACTAACTTCCCGTAGTCAGGGCAGAAGCTTAGATACAGTATTTTACAACATAAAGGTGTTTATGCGAGGATGGCTTGGATATTACGGAATAGCGGAAATGAAGAACGAAATACAAGAATGGAATGAATGGTTAAGAAGAATACGAATGTACATTTGGAAGCAATGGAAATTACCGAGAACCAGGGTAAAGAACCTGAAAAGGCTTGGTATGCCCGAATGGAAAGCGTATCGAAACGGAAACACCCGAAAAGGTTATTGGGCTATTGCAGGAAGTGGGATATTACACCACACCATAACAAACGAAAGACTTGCATACCGTGGATATTATGACATATCCCAGGCATACAAGTCTTTGCACTCAATATGATTGAACCGCCGTGTACGGAACCGTACGCACGGTGGTGTGAGAGGTTGGCTAATCAACTAATGATTTGCCTCCTACTCCATTGGAATAATTTATTTTGATGATTGCTTACATTGCGAGCGATAGTCGAGGGGGGAGATGTTGAATTTGCTTTTGAAGGCAAGATAAAAGCCGTTGTAGGATTGATAACCTACGGCTGCTGCAATATCCTTTACGTCTTCGTTTGTTTCGCGGAGCAGTTTTTTTGCACTTTTCAGGCGTATTTTGCTCAAACAATCACGAAACTCTGCACCAAAGGCTTTTTTTATCATTCGGTTAGTCTGTTTTTCGCTCAGGCACATAGCCTCGGAGAGCTTTTTGAGGCTTATATTTTCCATATAATGGTCGTTAAAATAATTTTCTATCATCTGTACCCGCGAATCATATTCGGAACTTTCGGATGTTTCACTGCTCAGGATTTTGCTTTTGCTGAAAACCGGGAGGAACATTTCGGAGAAGAGGAGAACAAAAAGTGCCCGGGCGGATTCTTTAGAAAAAATTGTATCCAGATTAAGATGCGCGTTGAGTTTTTTGATGTATTCGGTGATTAAAGGATTTTGTTGGATAAGTGCATATTCGTTTTCGCGATTTACAAACTCCATAAAAACAGAATAATAGTCAGATTCCGTCGCTTTTATTATTTTTTCAACAGGAAAGCTAAAACTGAGTATTGTGGAATTATCTTCCTGATAGCTTATGCGGTGGAAGGTATCGGGAAAAATCAGAATAGAGTCGTTGGGACGCATTGTGAACTTTTGGTCTTCAATGTCCATAACTGCACTTCCGCGAAAAAGAATATGAAATTCAAAATTTGCATGGCTGTGAGCAAGAGATAACGACTTGTCGGGGTCACAAGTGCCGCTGAAGTTGGAAAAAGGGACTTTTATCTTCATATTTCCGATTGTTATTGTTGTTAATATTTCTTTCATTTTACTTTTCCTCAAAAACTATGAAATCCACCATGTGTGCTGAAAAAATAGTCTGTTTTCTTTGTTTACATTTGGGTTAATTTATTATAATATAGAGAAAAAGAAATTGCAATACTTTTTTACTCAGGAGGTAGAAATTTATGTCAAAAGCACAAGATTTATTTAAACACGCATTGGAAGTTATACCTTACGGCACACAGCTCCAGAGCAAACACCCAAATAGTTTTGCTCCGGGAAAGTGGCCCACATATTTTGAAAAGGCAAAGGGCTGTGAGGTTTGGGATATTGACGGAAAACACTATTATGACTTTACATCAAACGGCATAGGAGCCTGCCCTTTGGGATTTGCGGACCCTGATGTTTCAAAGGCAGTTATCGAAAGAATTGAAAACGGAAGTATGACCACTTTGAACCCACCTGAAGAAGTTGAACTGGCTGATAAGCTTTGCGAAATTCATCCTTGGGCATCAAAAGCTCGTTTCGCAAGATCAGGCGGTGAAATTGCGGCTATCGCAGTAAGAACCGCAAGAGCAACAACCGATCGCGATATCGTTGCAATCTGTGGTTATCACGGTTGGGCAGATTGGTATCTTGCCGCAAATCTTTCGGAGGATT
The DNA here is from genome assembly GCA_045579055.1 of Clostridia bacterium. Lineage (GTDB taxonomy): Bacteria > Bacillota > Clostridia > Monoglobales > Monoglobaceae > SIG440. The sequence continues at coordinate 8,228 of JAZNLK010000093.1, read as the reverse complement.
CCGAACTTGAATTCAAGGGCTTTGATCCTCTCGGCGTTCCAAAGGCTTTGGCAAACACAACATTTGCATTTGAGTTTGATGACAGAGAAGCCTTTGACAGAATCATCCGCAAATATGGCGACCGCCTTGCTTGCGTTGTTATGGAACCTATGCGCAGCAGTAGTGACAGTGTGGAATTTTTGAAGTATGTCCGCGAAGAAACAAAGAAGGTTGGCGCACTTCTTATCTTTGACGAAATCACAATCGGTTGGAGACATAATCTGGGTGGTTCACACCTGCATCTTGGTGTAACTCCCGATATGGCTATTTTTGCAAAGGCTATGGGTAACGGACATCCCATTGCTGCGGTAATCGGTACGGCAGAGGCTATGGAAGGTGCAAATCGTGCGTTCATCAGTAGTACATATTGGACCGAAAGCGTAGGCCCCGTAGCGGCTCTTGCAACAATCAAAAAGATGGAAGAAACAAAGGCATGGGAAAAGATTGCATACGCAGGTGATGCAGTACAGAAAGCATGGAGAGAACTTGGCGCAAAGCACAACATTCCGCTGAAAGCCGATGCTGTTCCCTGTCTTGCGCACCTCTGGTTTGAAAAGTATTCAAGAGAGCTGGCCACACTTTACACGGTTCTTATGCTTGAAAGAGGATTCCTTGCGGGCGCGGCTTATTATCCCACAATTTGTCATACTCCCGAGGTCATCAGCAAGTATGTTGAAGCTATCGACGAAGTATTTGCAATAATTGGTGAAGTTCTGAAAGAGGACGATGTGAATGCAATTAACGAAATGATAAACGGAAATGTTGTCAGCAAGGGCTTTGGACGTCTTGTTAAATAGTTTTATAAAAGCATGCAAAAAGGTACTTGAAAAGTGCCTTTTTGTGCTTGAATATATTTGCAAAATGTTGTATAATGGAAAAAAGGAGTGTGAGTTGTGAGTAATAGTAATTTTTATACAAAAAAAGATATGGAAGCAATAAAAATTCTTGAAGGTTTCTTGCCGGATAAAATATTTGATGCGCACGTGCATTTGTATGATAAGTCTTTTGCACTGAAAAATTCAACATATCCCGATAACGGAACTTATGAGGGATATATGGAGGCAATGTTTCCTGCCTTATGCAATCCAAAGGAATTTCATATGAATATGATAACATTTCCTGAACGGAGCATGAAGGATCCGTCTTGCGGCACACGCGATGCTTCTGATAAATTTATTGCGCAACAGCTCGAAAAGGATGCGGGAAGTGTTGGCGAAATCATTGTTATGCCCGGGGATACACCTGAAGACCTTGAAAAAAGATTGATTCACCCAAGAATTCGCGGCCTCAAGTGTTATCATTGTTATGCTGATGTTGAAGATACGTATAACAATGCCGGAGTTGGCGATTATCTTCCGGAAGCGGCGTGGGAAGTTGCCAATAAGCATAAGTTGGCAATAACACTTCATATGGTAAAACCCAAAGTTCTTTCAGATGAAGTGAATCTTTCGTATATCATTGAAAAGGCAAAAAAATATCCTGATGCAACATTGATTCTTGCTCACGCGGCTCGAGGTTTTGCACCCTGGACAGTAATTGAAAGCATCGAAAAAATTGCACATTTGGACAACATTTGGTATGATTTTTCGGCAATCTGTGAATCACCTGCCATGTTCTATATTATGAAGAAGGCAGGCGTTGAAAAATGTATGTGGGGAAGCGACTTCCCCGTGTGTACACACCGAGGAAAGGCTATTTCTTTCTCGGATGATTTTCATTGGATTCTTGCACGTGAAAATTCGGGTAATATGGTGAATATGATTCCTGAAGAAAAATACTGGTATTTTGCCATCGAAAATCTTATGGCAACGCGTCAGGCGTGCATAATCGGCGAGATTTTGCCATCGCAGATTGAAGATTTGTTCTATAACAACGCCAAGAGTCTTTTTGATATTTAGTTTTTATGGCACTTGCGGAAATTTTCTGCAAGTGTTTTATTTTTAGTGTGCCGAGATAGCATTTAACTTGATAGTGAAAGTCCGTTAATAAAGATGCGTTTTATGTTTTTGTATTGATCCGATACTGGACATGTATATCAAAGCAGAAAATAAAACAGCAGAAGAAAATTGATTTATATTCTCACAGTTTTGCCGAATGACTCGCAAGAGTAAAACCCACTTTTGGCAAAATTGTGTTTAATATAAATAAATGACATCTTGGGAATGACAGAATAAATCATTAGCTTGCCGCACTATCGGCAGAGTGCGGCATCAAGCAGTCTCCACAAACGCTCCGGAGGCTGCTTGATTTCCATATAAATGAAGTTTTATAGTGGTGGTTTAATATGTATGTGAAGAAACGAAAAAAGAATAGGTGAAAACAGGATTTGTTAAAAATAACTAACGAATGGGGAAATACCGGTTTTAAGTAAGTACGCACCGACTATCTTAAAGACATTAAAACAAAGGACATTTTTACGGCGAAAAAGGTCTTATTTGTATATTGAAAAATTATATAAAATCTGTTACTATAAGGATATAGTACTATAAAGGAAGGTGTTTAACCATGTCTACTATTCTATATTGCAGTTACAATGCATACAGCGTGAAATATAACCTTAAAACCAATGAATTTGAAATAGGTTGCAAAGACAACAAAAAATGTTTCTCAGAAATGAAGCTTTCAAAGCTCTATTTTCAAGGCGCAGAAATCGACTTTGCGGAATATACCGAAACCGCTCACAGCACCGAAGTTCACACCACCTGTATACACACAATGAAGATTTCGTACACCAGAGAAAAGACCCCCATGAAGACTATCACTCTTCAATTTGATGTAACCCCCAAAGGGGTAAAAACGCATCTGCACTGTGATGCAGAAGGCACAGGCACATTCACCGGAAAGGCTCAGTGGGGCAAAAACTTTCCAACTGACACATTTGCTATGTCTTCAAAGGAAAACGGAAGTAACCTTCGCTCTGCCATAGGCCCTGCCACCTCTAATATCGACGATATGCTCTTCGACCGTCTCACCGACTCCGCAATGAAAGTTGATGGTGGACGTGATTTCCGTTTCAGATATAACTGGGCGGAAAATGTTTATGACTTCACCGTGAATACCGGTATTATTTTGGGTGAAAGAAGCTTCAGCATCAGCCGGGTTGAGAACATTATGGCAAAGCAGTATGATATGGTCTATGCACCCATAAACAAAAAGACTGTATTTCCCAAACCTCCTGCAGGTTGGATGACCTGGTATGCTGTTCAGTTCAATGCATCAGAGGATGTTGTTCTTGAAAACGCAAAATGGCAAAGTGAGCATTTGAAAAACTTCGGTGCTGACGCAGTTTGGATTGACTGGGAATGGTATCATAAAGACTATCACGGCTACCGTGAAGACGGTGTTTGCTGTATGGTTCCTGACCCGGTGAAATATCCTCACGGTCTTGGCTATATGGCTGATGAAATCAAAAAACTGGGCTTTGAGCCTGCACTCTGGATTGGTTTCACCAACGACCCTGATATGCCTGACTATGTGAAAGAAAATCCCGAAATCATACTGAAAAAGATAGAAACATGGGTTGGAACATATTATTATGACATAACACATCCCAAATATCTTAACGAATTTTTACCTATGGCTTGCAAAAAAATTCTGGACTGGGGATTCAAAGCGATTAAGTATGACACTCTCCCCGACATAATCTGTATGCATGAACGTAATCACGAAGATGCATATGACACTGACCTGACGACCCAGGAAGCATTCCGCCAGATGATTAAGAAAACAAGAGAAAGTTTTGGTGATGATGTCTATATGCTTTCATGTGCAGGACGTCCCCAGACCGTCTTGTGGGCGGCAGACATTTTTGATGCAGCACGTGTCGGAGCAGATATTTTTGATTGGGATGAATTCGGAAGAGTAGGTGTTATGAAGGTTATGCAGTATTATCCCCTTCATAACAATGCACTTTACGCAGATTGCGACAATGTGGTTCTTGGCGAAAAATTTAACAACTTCAACCAGGCAGCATCAAGAATTTATTTTGTTTCACTTCTTGGTCTCCCTATGACATTGGGCGATGACCTTCCAAAACTTCCTGAAGACCGTGTTGACTTAATCAAAAGATGTCTTCCTGTTATGGATGTTCATCCCATGGACACAAAGAACCATACACATGACAGCCGTGTTCTCAGCATAAATATGAATATCGAAAAAACCTACGAAAGCTATAACGTGGTTGATATATTCAATATGCAACACGACCCTGTCAGATACGAAACCCGACTTGGAGCGGACTTGTATCTTGATGAAGGATATTATCATCTGTACGATTACACAAAGCGTGAATATCTTGGTATAAGTGATGCAAAAATCGAGCTTAATCTTGAACCTTACGAAAGTCGGATTATTGCTGTCCGCAAAAAGCTTGACAGACCGCAAATTATCAGCACCTCACGTCACATAACCCAAGGAGCGGCAGAAATTGAAAAGATGGAGTGGAATGCTTTAGACAAAACATTGAAATTCTCGGCTTCTCTGGTTGAAAATGATGAATATGCTGTAACGTTATATATTCCGCAAGGCTTTGAACTTACGGATTCAACAGGCTTTGCAGATATAAAAACGGACGAAAACACATGTGTTCTTTACATTCTTCCCGATGAAAACAAAACGTATGATTTTGAAATAAAATTCAAATAACCAAAATGGTTCCAGCTATGAAGTGTCCACAAAAGTTAGACATAAGTAAAAATTGACTTGCCGGAAAATGAGCTAGTATTGACTGGACTTGTTTCTTTTAGTTTTTTGCAAGGATTTTTTCTGATTTTGGTGTTCATTCGTGATATGTAATGAAAACTATTGCAATAAAACATAAGTTATTGTATAATGTTGAAGGATAACTTAAAGTTACAGTGATATAAAAGTTTGATGAAGGAATGATTATAGTATGAGTAAAAAAGCATGGATTACCGAAGGCTTTGACGCCTTTAAAAAAGGTGTTTTTGGTAATGGTGGACAAAATATATATGTTTCAAAAAAGGGTGTTTTGCAGCGTATTTTCCAATACGATCTGGACAAAAACGGATACATAGATCTTGTGTTTGCAAACTGTCAGAACCATCACGAATCAACCCCTGTGTATGTTTATAACACAAAAACAGGTGAACGTGACGAGCTTCCGGCTCAAGGAAGCTACAGCGGAATGGTGCTGGATATTGACGGTGACGGCTATCAGGATATTGTTGTTGCAGGTTATTACGATATGGCGGCACCTTTTGCGTCAACAGATATTTATTTCGGAACAAAGGACGGATATTCTGAAAACAACAGAATCCGAATCCCAACCCCATGGACATTTGATTGCTGTCATGGAAATTTCAAGGGCAACGGAAAGCAAATCTTAGCCTTTGCCGAGCCTGCCTACAAAAGAGTCAGATTGTTCGAAAAAACCAAGCTTGATTGCTATGAATGGGAAGGCTATACTGACTTTGAGCTACCCACAGAGCCTTGGCAAATAACGGCGACAGACCTTGATGGTGATGGCTTTGATGACCTTATTGTGCGTGATGCCAAGACCACAGAAACAGTGGTATATTGGGGAAGTGCTGAGGGGCTCAGTCCAGAAAACAAGACTGTTCTGCCTGCTCGTCCTGAGTCTGAAATTGCAAATCCTGAGGTGGAAATAAAAATTACCAGTGACGCAGAAAATGTCTTTGGTGTGAGCGCACTTTTGCAGTCTGTGAAATGGAACGGCAAGAGTTGCTTCACTATGTCAACAGGCAAAAAGGTTTACTTTTTCACAGCGAACAAGTATCGTCAGCTGGAGGTTGTTCTTGAGTTTGATGTGAACTTTGCTCTCTCTGTTGCCGTTGGTGACATTGATGGAGACGGTTATGACGATATTGCTGTTGGCTGTCTTGCTCCCGACCCCAACGATGAAACAAAACAGCAGAGCTTCATTTTGTGGAATGGTACTGACGGCTTCGACAAAAAGCCGAGAACGGTGGTTGACACCTTTATGTGCTGTGATGTTGATATTCTTGAGGGCAAGGTTCTCTTTGCTCAGGGTAATGTGCGAAATTCATATACCCATAATTCAAAGCTGTTTACATATCCCGATTTTGAAAATCCTCAGCTTTTTGTCGGTGAGGACACAAGAAGAGGATACCTTATCAAAAACCCCAATGAGGAAGTGAAGGTGGTTTTGATTGACCACTTTGCACGTTCTGCAATCGGCTTTGAAGAAAGCTATATTTATTGGGGAACAAAGGATGGATATTCACCCGAAAATATGACGGAGGTACCGTGCCATTGTGGTGTTGATGCACTTATTGCAGACTTTAATGATGATGGTTGGGCAGAGCTTCTTATTGCAAATAACTCCGAAAATTCAGGACATCTGGATGTGGGTCATCATGTTCATCATTTCGGACCAAACGGATTTGAACCTGAAAAAAGTTTTAATATGATAACCGATGGTGGTTGGGGTGTTTGTGCCGGTGACTTTGACCATGACGGATATCTGGAGGTTGCAACACCCGGTAACTGGTGGAAAGAAATGCGTGTTTATTCTGCAAAGGATAATTTTTCTACATACAAAACAGTAGAGCTTCCGGAAGGTTGTTCGGTGAGATGGCCTGCAGCGGTAGACATCAACATGGACGGTTGGCTTGATCTGATTCTTCCTTGCGGAGGCAAAAATGCAATTATTCTTTGGGGTGGGCCTGAAGGATATTCCATGGAGCGTTCGATGGAACTTGCAACATATCATCCAATAGGTGTCAGCGCGGCTGACCTTTCGAAAAACGGTTATCCTGACATTATTGTTGGCGGACATACAGCAACGGGAAAAATAAAGCCTAACGAACCTCACCACAGCTTTGTTTATATTTATTGGAACGGACCTGAAGGTCTTAGTGAAAGCCGCAAATGTGTTCTCAGGGGTGATGCGGCAGACCATATGGCGGTTGCTGATTTTAACGGTGATGGCTGGCTTGATTTGTTCGCAGGCAGTTATCATGGCGGGAAGGACAGGGATGTGAATTCCTTCCTTTATTGGAATCGGGAAGGAAAGTTCAAGGAACTTGACAGAGATTTGCTTTATACGCATTCCGCATCCGGATGTATGGCGGCAGATTTTAATGAAGATGGATTTATTGACCTGGCGGTTGCAAACCATAAGGTTGACGGTGATCACAAGGGATTTTCCAGCGTTTGGTGGAATGGCGAAAAGGGATTTAATTCCGAACGTTGCACACACTTACCCACAAATGGACCTCACGGAATGATTACAACAGAAATTGGTAATATTCTTGATCGTAGCTTTAGTGAGTTTTATTATTCTGATAGCTATAACATTGATGAACAGTGCACGATTTCTGATGCAACATTTGAAGGTGAGGTTCCGCCCAAAACGGCTGTTAATATTACGGTTCGTGTGAATGGTGGCGAGTGGGTTGAACCCAGGGGTGCGAAACTTCAAAAAGATGATGTGCTGGAATATAGAGTTGAACTTTATGCATACAACGGCCTCACTACACCAAGAGTAACCCAAATTAAGATTAGCTTTGATTGAAGCTGATGACAACCCTATTGCGGAGTTTATAGCGAATTACCATGAAAAGATTGTTTCAACGGGAATTTGCAGAGTAAAATTGAAGATATAAGCTTGTAAATGCAATTGCCCTCGTTGTGGAGGTAGCAATAAAACGGGCGAATAACTTTGTTGGGTATTACGATTGATTTTTTGTTACTTTTGTGGTATGATACATATGGATTTTTGTATATAAATACATATTGACATACAAAACTGATGAAAAAGGAGGTGCCCCTCTTGCCTTTAGCATACGGAATTATCGCCATTATTTCTCTATCAATGGTTGGAATTTGTGTTCTTGCAGATAAAAAGCGTGATGAATGGCTGATTTGGTTATTTGTTTCTGTGGCTGTATGTAATCTCGGTTACTTTATGTTGTCTGTATCAAAGGAACTTGATGCAGCGCTGAATTCAAACAGAATAGCCTATCTCGGAAGTGTTTTTCTTCCGTTCTTTTTGCTGATGATGGTACAGCGTTTTTGCAAAATAAAGAGCAATAAAAAGATAACAACATTACTTATCTTACTTGGCGTCGTTATGCTCGGTATAACCACAAGTCCGGGTATTCTTCCCATTTATTATAAAACGGTGGACATTGAATTTGCAGGTGGAGCAACAAAGCTTGTTCGTGAATACGGACCGCTTCATA
>JAZNLK010000092.1:0-7398 GCA_045579055.1 Clostridia bacterium | reverse complement strand
TCAATGTTTCCGAAACTTCACGTCAGCTCTATGTTCACAGAAACACACTGGTTTACAGACTTGATAAAATTCAGAAAATTACAGGACTGGATCTCAGAATATTTGACCAGGCGATTATCTTTAAGGTTGCTATGATGGTTAACAAGTATCTCACTGCAGAACCCACACGTATTTAGAACTAAGAACCGAAATGTACCGGAAAACCCGGTCGGAAAGGTTAATTTAAAACTATGATTGAATTCAGAAATGTGACAAAAACATATGAAGACACCGGTGTCAGAGCTTTGGATAATGTTTCGTTTTTTATTGACAAGGGTGAATTTGTGTTTTTGGTTGGACCTTCCGGAGCAGGAAAGTCCACGTTGACAAAGCTTCTTATTTGCGAAGAAAAAGCAAATTCCGGCGAGATTTTTGTTAACGGAATGAATCTTAACGAATTGCCAAAGAAAAAGGTTCCGTATCTCAGAAGAAGTATAGGTATGGTGTTTCAGGACTTCAGACTTCTTCCAAACAAAACTGTATACGAGAACGTTGCCTTTGCCATGCAGGTTATAGGTGCTTCCAGGTCGGAAATAAGACGGAATGTCCCCAATGTTTTGTCTTTGGTTGGTCTTGCCAACAAAGCACGTATGAAGCCGGGACAGCTGTCCGGCGGTGAACAACAGAGAGTTTCTCTGGCACGTGCACTTGTGAACAAGCCTCCGATTATTATTGCTGATGAACCGACGGGTAATCTTGACCCCGATACGGCAAATGAAATTATGAATCTTCTCACCGAAATCAACAAGCGTGGAACGACTATGATTGTTGCGACCCACGCAAAGAACTTTGTTGATGATATGCACAAGCGTGTTCTTGCCATTGAAACAGGCAACCTTGTGAGAGACGAAGAAGAGGGGGTTTACGGTTACGATGTTTAGAAATGTGAAATACTTCATTTCTCAGGGTGTCAAGGGTCTTACGTCCAACAGTCTTATGACCCTTGCATCAATCGGTACTGTTGTTGCCAGCCTCATTATCTTCGGATTCTTCCTTCTTTTTGGAATGAATCTTGCATCGGTGGGGGAACAGGTTAAGGAACAGTGTGAAATTACTGTTTATATGCCCCGTGAAATGGAACGTGACGATGTCCGTTCAATCGGAAGTCAGCTTGAAGAACTGGAATATGTGAAAGAAGTCCGACTGTATTCAAAGGAGGAGCGCTACCAGAAAAATCTGGTGGGTGTGTACAGCGAACAGGCGGATGTTATCGAAATCCTTGAAAAGGACAACCCTCTGCGCGATTCATATATTCTGACCTTGACAGATGTGAAAAAAGCCGAAGTGGTTGCTGATGCTGCTGCTCAGGTTGAGGGCGTTGAAGCGGTCACAAACAGACAGGATATTATCAATCAGGTTCTGTCCATTACAAGCACAGTGAAGCATGTCAGTGCATGGTTGCTTATTGTCCTTGCAATAATATCGATATTTATTATTTCAAACACAATAAAACTGGGAATGTTTTCAAGAAGAAAAGAAATAAACATTATGAAGTTTGTGGGTGCCACAAACTGGTTTATCAGATGGCCATTCATTATTGAAGGTATGATTCTTGGCGCAATCGGTGCGGGGATAGCTTCGGCGGTTATTATATTTGGTTATGATTCCTTCCTGCCCGGACTGCAGAAGTTTATGGGTGATATTGCCGTAATAAAGATTTCGGAAATTTCAACAACCATTATTGCGTCATTTATGACTATGGGAATTGTGATTGGTATGGTGGGAAGTGCTATGTCCATCAGAAAACACCTTCATGTTTAAGGAGTGATTGTATTGAGTAGAAAAACAGTCCGTATTGTTTCACTTGTTATTGCTGCAATTATCGTTCTGGTTTTTGTTGGCGGAGTTGCATATGAATTGGTTTATTCGGAAACAGATGCGGAAAGATTAGAGCGAGAAAAGCAAGAAGCTCAGGAAAATCTTGAAGAAAACAGAGCGAAACGTGAAAAGACTCTTGCTGCAATGGAAGGTCTTGAAAAAGAGGTTGCCGACATTCAGGGGCAGATAAATGCTATCAATGCTCAGATTGAAACAACAAGTGTACGTCTTGCTGAGGAAGAAGTGAAGCTTGAGGAAGCAACTGAAAAAGCGGAAACTCAGTATGCAGTGTTCAAAGAACGTTTCAGAATTATGTGTGAACAGGGTGATGTGGGATTCCTTGAATTGCTCTTTACTTCTGAGAATTTTACGGATATGATTGACCGAGCAGAGGTTATGAGAGAAATTGCCGAATACGATAAACTGATATTTGACAGAATGGAAGAAAACAGAAAGACTATTGAGACTTCACGCAACGCCATTGCTGATTTGAAGGAGTCGCAGGAAAAGGACAGATCCTCTTTGGCCAGCCAAAAGGATGCGCTGGTTGCGAAGCAAGAAGAACAAAGAGCCTATATGTCAGAGCTTGAGAGTGATGCGGCGGCATATCAGAAGGTGATAGATGAGGCGGATGCAGCTATGGAAAGGCTTCGTCAGCAAGCGTCACGTTCTCTCAGCCGTGACGGCGGCGGAACTGTTTATGAAGGCGGGGATTTTGCATGGCCAACACCCAGCTGTCATTATATCACATCTTCCTTCTCGCCACGACGTAAGAACCCTGTAACCGGAGTATGGAAACGCCATACAGGAACAGATATCGGAGCCGGATATGGTGCACAGATTGTTGCGGCAAACGGCGGAACAGTCACTCTGGCAGGCTGGAATTCGGGTTACGGCAATTGTGTTATTATTGACCACGGTGGCGGCAGAGCCACACTTTATGCACATATGAGTTCCTTCTGCGTGTCGGCAGGGCAAAGAGTTGAACGGGGTCAGCACATAGGTAATGTCGGTTCAACAGGTAATTCAAGGGGACCGCATCTTCATTTTGAAGTACTTATAAATGGTGCGGCGGTTGATCCGATGCAGTTCTTCTAAAGAACGATTCGTATTTTGCGTTCGTATTTTTGTTGAAATTATACGGATATTATCAAAAATAACTGCATAGTATAATTGTGAACATCCCTTCTTGAAATAAAGAAGGGATGAACATATTTTTTGACAAATATGCGGAAAGGTCAGTTGGTATGTATATAAAAAAAGGTGATGAATACATCTATATAAAAAAGAGAATATGGATTCCCTGTGTTGCTCTTGTGCTGATTGCAACAATTGTTCTGTCCGTTATGGCTGTGAATCCTTTCGGACCTACAAAGTTCAAAGAGTTCAAAAAGCTTTATGACGGAATTGCAATGATGAAAAAGAACTATTATGAGGATATATCGGCAACGAAAATGCTGGACGGTGCATTGATGGGAATTGCGGCAAGTGCAGAGGATCCGTATACCGTATATATGCCCAGGGAGCAAGCAAAAAGCTTTATGGAAGATATTGACTCTGAGGATTATGCAGGGGTCGGCTTGTATATTTATATTGATTCAACTGATAATTTGCCGACAGTTAGTCAGACCTTTGAAGGTGCACCTGCTTATGAAGCGGGAATCAAGATGGATGACAAAATTCTTGCAGTGGATGGTGAAAGCACAGAAAACCTCAGTATTGATGCTGTTGCCGCAAAAATGAAGGGACCTGAAGGGACTGAAGTTGTCCTCACTGTATTGAAGGCAGAAAACGGTGAAAAGGTTGACATTAAGCTGGTTCGTGCTATTGTTGAAAGAAACACGGTTTCCTCCAGAATGGTGACGGATTCAACGGCTTGCATTCAAATTTCACAGTTTGGAGTCAATACGTTGGAAGAGTTTGCTGAACACTTCAATAAGCTTGCCGAAGGTGATATGCAACAGCTGGTGATTGATTTGCGTAACAATCCCGGAGGCTATATGCAGGAAGCTGTAGACATTGCGGATGTTTTCCTGTCGGAAGGTGTTATCGTTTATACAATGGATAAAAACGGCAACAAGAATGAGTATACGGCACAAAAGGAAAAGACAAAAGCACCTATGGTTATTCTTGTTAACGGAAACAGTGCCAGTGCCAGCGAGGTTTTGGTGGGGGCACTCAAGGATTACGGGCTGGCAACAATTGTCGGCGAGACGACGTTTGGTAAGGGCGTGACACAGATTACCTGTGAGTTTGATGACGGAAGCCTTATGAAAATAACCGATTCAAGATATTATACACCTAATGGCGTATGCATTGATCATATGGGTATTGAACCTGACGTGAAGGTTGAAATGGATGCTGAAAAATACAACCGTCTTTCGGAACTGACTCTTGAAGAGGATGAACAGATGATGAAAGCTGTTGAAATTCTGGAAGCGGAATAAACTGTATGACAGAAAGGTGAAAAATGGTTCGGATAGGTTTTGTTTCTGAACAAAAGACAAGATCGAAAAAGATATTTCGGAGAGAATTTACCAAAGAAATTGTATCAAAACCCACAAACCCATTTGAAATAATTGCGATTGCGTTGCCTTTTTCAAAAGAAGAGTTGTTGGCTAGAAGGCAAAAAAAACAACAAAAAGTGTCGGAAAGAGCATTAAACCTATTGAGGGAAGAAGGTGTCGAAAGAATCTTTTTCTCTCACGAATTGGGGGAAATGTTAAAGACGCTGAGTCCCGGTTATGTGCCGGAAACAAAAAAATCGAGAAAACTGTTTTTTTCCTGGGCATACAGATGCGTCAAAAGGATTACGGTCACTTGCGGCATAAAGCTTTTGGATGCTAAGGTGTGCATAAGGACGAACAAGTTGGACAGACTAAGTGAAAATCTTATGATGCAACTATGCTATGATGTAAAAACACTCTTTCTGTGCACTCCGCGATGTGATGCTTCAGACGGTGTATGCCGGCGTTTTTTTGAAGAGACGGGTATGTGTGTCAGGGCAAGTGAAAGCCTTGCGGGTGATGAGGATATCGTGATTGACGTTGAATGTATGGAAGTTCGTGTGGGACGGGATGCGGTTATTGACGGAGCAGCTCCGGAACTGGATGTCGGAGGCTTTGAAATCCACTTGCCTGAACTTGCAGCTTGTATTTTTGAAGAATTTGATACAAACGAAAAATTGTCGTTTTTTTCAGGCAAAAAAAAGTTGACTTTATAAGCGATTTGATATATAATATATAAATTGCGTGCGTTAAAGGTGCTTTACGGGCTCACGGTAAGGCTGGACAGATTATTATGTGAGCAGGAAGGCCAAGAAATAAAATGGAAAACAAACAAATTTTACTTACAGATGAAGGACTTTTGAAACTTGAACAGGAGCTTGAGATGCTCAAAACTCAAAAACGTCAGGAGGTTGCCGAAAAAATAAAGGTTGCCCGCGGTTTTGGAGATTTGTCGGAGAATTCGGAATATGATGCGGCAAAGGAAGAACAGGCTCAGGTTGAAGCAAGAATTGTTCAGCTTGAAAATATGCTCAAGAATGCGAAAGTCATTGACGAAGATGATATTGATTTGAATATTGTAAGTGTCGGAACACGTGTTAAGGTTTATGATGTTGAATTTGAAGAAGAATTGGAATACAGCATCGTTGGTTCAACCGAAGCGGATCCCGATATGTTCAAGATTTCGGATGAATCTCCGGTGGGACGTGCTCTTGTTGGCAGAAGCATCGGCGAAACGGTCGATGTTGAAACTCCCGGAGGCACAATTCAGTTCAAGATACTCAGCATAGATAAATAGGCAGATAGGAGATATGTACAAATGAGCGAAAATAATATGCAGAATGCACAGGCACAGCAGCAGGATATCGGCGAACTTATGAAGGTCAGACGTGACAAGCTTGCTCAGCTGCAGGAAGAGGGCGAGAATCCCTTTGACGTGACCACATATAATCAGGAATATCATACAGCAGAGATTATAGAAAAATTTGACGAGATGGAAGGTATGCAGGTTTCAATTGCAGGCCGTCTTATGTCAAAACGTGTTATGGGTAAGGCGTCTTTCTTTGACCTTCGTGACCGTGAGGGAAAGATTCAGCTTTATGTTACCCGTGACGATATGGGCGAAGAAGTTTATAAAAAGTTCAAGAAGCTTGATATTGGTGACATAGTTGGTGTGACAGGTGAAGTGTTCAGAACACAGAAGGGCGAGATTTCTGTTCGTACAAACGGATACACTCTTCTCAGCAAATCACTTTTGCCTCTCCCCGAAAAATTCCACGGTCTCCGTGACACAGACCTCAGATACCGTCAGCGCTATGTTGACCTCATTATGAATCCTGAGGTTAAGCGTACATTTGAAATCAGATCAAAGATTATAACAGCAATGCGTAATTATCTTGATTCGCAGAACTTTATGGAAGTTGACACGCCTATGCTCAACACCATTCCCGGTGGTGCGGCTGCTCGTCCTTTCATTACTCATCACAACGCATTGGACATTGATATGTATATGAGAATCGCAACAGAGCTGCACTTGAAGCGTCTTATTGTTGGCGGATTTGAAAGAGTTTATGAAATTGGCAGATGTTTCCGCAATGAAGGTATGGACATCAAGCACAATCCTGAATACACCTCTATGGAAGTATATCAGGCATATGGTGACTATAATGATATGATGGATTTGACCGAAAATCTCATCCGATATTGCGCTGAGCAGGCTTGCGGAACAACAAAGGTGACATATCAGGGTACAGAAATTGACCTTTCACACTTTGACCGAATTACTATGATTGATTCAGTTAAAAAGTATTCGGGTGTTGATTTCAATGAAATCAAGACTGACGAAGAAGCGCAAAAGATTGCCAAGGAAAAGGGTCTTGAAGTTGACCCCATCAAGAATACAAGAGGCGACATTATTGCACTTTTCTTTGATGAATATGTTGAAGATAATTTGGTTCAGCCCACATTTATAACAGATTATCCTGTTGAAATTTCACCGCTGGCAAAGAGAAAGCCTTCACAGCCTGAACTGACTGAAAGATTTGAAGTGTTCATCACAGGTCGTGAATTCGGTAATGCATTCTCTGAGCTTAATGACCCCATTGACCAGCGTGCACGTTTTGAAAGTCAGGTTGCATTGCGTGAAGCAGGCGATGACGAAGCAAGCATGATGGATGACGACTTCCTGACATCCCTTGAATACGGTATGCCCCCCACGGGCGGTCTTGGTATCGGAGTTGACAGACTTGTTATGCTCCTCACCGACAGCTATTCAATCCGTGATGTGCTGCTGTTCCCCACAATGAAGCCACTTGATAAATAAATGGCTTAAAATCAAGGTTTTTGAAGGTTTTACTACACCTTACTACACCATTACTACACCAATTTACGCAAGTTTTTGCGTAGAAAAAAAGCGCCTATTGTTTTATAGAGAGCAATGGATAACTCCGTTGCTCTTTTATAATGCATAAATGTCTATATGTGTGGTGTAATCCAATTAATCGAGTATCTCTATCGTAATGAGCAGGACTCATTG
>JAZNLK010000091.1:0-4445 GCA_045579055.1 Clostridia bacterium | reverse complement strand
CGCAACCTCTTTTTGTACCGTATCGGTAGTCATTATTGCATATGCGGCACGTCCACCGCCATCATACGAAAGACCGTCTGCCAAAGCCTTAGCATTATTACGTATCGGCTCTATCGGCAATGGCTGACCGATTACTCCTGTTGATGCCACAACAACATCGGTTTTCTTGATGCCTGTGTGCTTTTCAACCAGCTCGCACATTGCTTCTGCAATTTCAATGCCGTTGGCATTGCAGGTGTTGGCGTTGCCGCTGTTGCAGATTACTGCCTGAGCATAGCCGTCTGCAATATTCGCTTTTGTAACATAAATAGGTGCACCCTTAACGAGGTTCTGTGTATATGTGCTTGCCGCAGCTGCCAATTTTTCGCTGACAATCAGGGCAAGGTCTTTCTTATCTTTGTTCTTGCGTATTCCTGCGTGGATACCGCTTGCCTTGAAGCCAATTGCCGCACATACGCCGCCGTTTATCTGTTTCATAATTATTTTCCTTTCTATATTTCAAGACCTGCGGTCTCGTCACTGTTTGTTATAAGATTGAAGCACTGTACTGCCGCACCGGATGCTCCCTTGCCAAGGTTGTCAAAGGAGGAGGCGATGAGAATTCGGTCATCGTTGCCTGTGATGATGATTTCCATTGAATCCTTGCCTGACATCTGGTTTGTGCCAATCATACCATCATATCCCAAGGGGTGAACCTTTACCATTTTCTGTCCTTTGTAGTGGTCTTCGAAAACCTTGTGAATCTCCTCTACGGTCAGTTTCTTTGCCAGCATTCTACCGAAAAGGGGAACTGTGACCGTCATTCCGCTGTAAAAGTCCGCAACAATGGGCGAGAAGCAAGGTTCAAATTCAAGTCCGCAGATTGCCTTCATTTCAGGCAGGTGCTTGTGCTTCTGGGTTACGCCGTACTGTCTGGGGGCGTCAAACTCCGCGGGACGTTCTGCATCGTCATACTCAGCAATCATTTTCTTGCCGCCGCCGCTGTAACCCGTGACAGATGTTGCTGTGATGGGGTAATCGGGATTGATTATGCCATAAGCAATGAGAGGTGCAACGATGGAGCAGAAACCGCTGGCATGACAGCCGGGAACAGCAATTCTTTTTGATGAAAGTATTTTGTTCCTGAAATCATCGGAAAGCTCGGGAAAACCATACGCCCATGCAGGGTTTGTTCGGTGTGCCGTTGATGTGTCGAGAATTTTTGTGTCACAGTCGCCAACAGCCTCGATGATTTCCTTTGATGCGGCATCGGGAAGGCAGAGGAAGGTAACGTCGGATTCCTTGATTGCTTCAACTCTTGATGTCAGGTCCTTTCTCTTTTCTTCAGGCAGCTTTATCAGGTCAATATCCTGTCTTTCAGACAATCTTTCGTGTATTCTGAGACCGGTTGTGCCTGCACTTCCGTCAATGAAGACTTTAATCTTTTGCATATTTGCATCTCCTTTGCATAAAAATTCATCAGTATGCAATATATTAAACCATATTTTATCGAAAAAATCAATAGTGTTTTTGCATAAATATTCATAAATATTCATAAAAATACAGTCATCTTGTATAAAAGATGACTGTATTATGAGAAATTATTCTTCTTCGGCAGCTTTTGCCAAAGAGATTACCATACGGCGGTTGGGTTCTTCACCAATGCTGTGTGTTTTTATTCTTGGATTGTTCTGAAGAGCCGAATGGATGATTCGTCTTTCGTTGGCTGTCATTGGTTCAAGAGTTACAGATTTCTTTTCGCGAAGAACACTGCGTTCCAGACCGTGAGCAAGGCGAATGAGGGTGTCCTCTCTCTTTGAACGGTAGTTTTCGGTGTCGATGCTTACCTTCACATAAGGCATATTTTTGTCTCTGTTTACATAGAGAACTGTCAGCATCTGGACAGCATCCAGAGTGTCGCCTCGTTTGCCTATGAGAAGACCCATTTTGTCACCTGATACGTCGATGTTGATTACGTTTTTGTCAAGCTTGATGTGAAGCTCAAATGTGAGACCGATTTTCTTGAGAAGCTCTGACACAAAGTATTTTGCATCATCAACTGCTGTTTTGGGTATAACAAAATCTTCATCAACTTCGGCACGTTTTTTTTCGGGCTTTGCAGGTGCTTCAGTAGCGGGCGCCTCTGTCTTTTCGGCTTTTCCTGCTTTTGCGGGTTTTTCCTTCTTTGCAGGTTTTTCAGCTTCCTTGGCAACAGTTTCGACGGATTTGGAAGCTTCCTTTTCTTCGTCAGCTGTCCTCCATGCGAGGATTTCCACTTCGGAACCAACAAGGAATTTCATAAGTCCTTTGCCTATCTGTTTTGTGATTGTGTATGATACTTCATCAACTGATACGCCAAGCTCCTCGGCTGCAAGTTTCAGTGCCTCATCGAGCGTTTTTGCGTTTTTTTCTATTTTTACCATGTTTCTTTTCTCCTTCTAACTCTTCGAGATTTATCTCAACGTCAAAGTACTTTTTGACAATAAAATGCAGTGCTATCTGGATTAGGTTACTTGTTGTCCAGTAAAGACCTACGCCGGCAGGAAGTGAAAATGCAAAGACAACTGAGAAAAGTGGCATAATCTTTGACATTGACTTCATTGTATCGCTACCGCCCGAACTCTGTGGCTTTTCGTTTTCGGCAAGAATAACGTGTTTCTGTTGCTTTGGCTTCTTTTCGGAAGAAAGATATGCAGACAAAAATGCACTTGCACCCGATGCCACGGGGATTATCCACAGGAGCATTGTTCCAACGGGCGGAACTTTTCCGCTGAACAGGCTGATTATTGCACCGAAGCTGGGATTCTTGGCAAGGTTCATTCCCAGGAAGTTAAAGTCTATCGAGGGAATACCGCTTGCACCCCAATGCTCAAGGATAAAGGGATGGTTGAGAATCTCAGGGTTGTTTGCAATAATTTCGGCAATGTTGATTTCATAGTTACCGAAGAGATTGGAGCCTGCAACAAGGTTTTCACCGTTTTCTATTGCGGTTTTGATTGCTGCAGGAACTGTTGCAAGCTGTTCAGGTGATGCAATATTTGCAACCCAGTATTCGAAAGCTTCGGCAATTCGCCAGGTTTCGTTAAATTCAATTCCTACCATATAAATGAGAGGCTTTCTTATAACATAGAACAGTGCAAAAATAATGGGAAGCTGGATAAGCATTGGGAGACAGCCGCTCATAGGACTGATTCCGTACTTTTTGTAAAGCTTCATTGTTTCCTGACTCAGTTTTTCTTTGTCGTTGGCGTACTTCTTTTGTACTTCCATCAAAAGAGGCTGAATCTTCTGGGTTTTTGACATTGAACGTTTCTGCTTCAGTTCAAGGGGGAAGAGCAACAGCTTTACCAAAAGAGTGAACAATATGATTGCAATACCGTAGTTGCTCACAATGTTGAACAAAAAGCTGAGAATCCAACCCAGAACTGACATAATAAATGACATCATGGATGAATACCTCCAAAGTTAATTTTGGCTTTGCGGTTATATGCCGCAAAGTTTTTTTCGATGCGTCGGAAAAGACAATGTTATGGCATATCCACGCCGCCCTTTGAAAAGGGGTTGCAACGAAGAATTCGCCATAGAGCCTTGAAGAAGCCCTTAAAGGGTCCGTATTTTTTGATTGCCAGAATTGCATATTCCGAACAAGTGGGGTAAAATCGGCAACAAGGCGGAGTGTGCGGTGAGATATACCGTCTGTAAAATTCGATTGGTTTTATCAATATGAAAGAAAAAAGTTTATTCATCTTTAACCACTCCGACGTTTTTGGCTGCAGTAACGAAATCAGAGCAGAGCTTGGTGTAGGACACGGTTGCTGTGCGACCTCGTGCCACCAGAACAAAGTCATAGCCGGTTTTCAATGTTGGTAGGTTTGTTCTGAAAACTTCTCTGAGTCTGCGTTTTGCACGGTTCCGGACAACGGCTTTGCCGATTTTTTTGCTTACGGTTATTCCGATTCGGTTGTGGGAAAGACCGTTGCGTTTTGCATATACAACAACAGAAGGGCTGACATGAGAGACGCCCTTTTGGTAAAGTTTTTTGAACTGTGTGTTCAGATTCAGACTGACTATACCGTTTGCAGAGTTTCTCATATGTTTTCTCCTGTTGAAAAAGCTGTGTCCGAAACACAGAAATATACCCGACAACAGTGCTGTGTCAGGCATATGCGTGTTGTGTGTGTTGACAAGACACACTTACTGTTAATAGTCAAAAAGACGCACTAAGGCGTCTTTAGCGTTAGGCTGACAATTTTTTTCTGCCTTTAAGTCTTCTTCTTGCTAAAACTTTGCGACCATTGCTGGTTGACATTCTTTTTCTGAAACCGTGCTCTTTAGCTCTGTGTCTCTTCTTAGGCTGGAATGTTCTAAGCATCTGTATCCCTCCAATACCAATTTTTCATAATATGAAAATGTAAATTTAATAATTATCTGTAAAACAGCATTAATCATTTTAGCACATTATTTTC
>JAZNLK010000090.1:0-8994 GCA_045579055.1 Clostridia bacterium | reverse complement strand
TTTATTGCTTCATTTTTCCGTTTACCCCCTCGAGAAACAGCTCAACCACAGGCTTTACAGTCATTTTACACTCTTATACCTTTTGGCAAAAGAAAAACCCTGCAAGTATTATCCTGCAAGGTTTCCATATATTCGTAGGGGACCCCCCTTTGCTATTTTTGCGAAAATTCGCACGAAGGGGGGCGGCGGTCTTTTCACCGTCTGTTTTTAGAGATTTTCACCCCCCTAGGGTGGGTCAGAAGTTATATTTGTAGGTCGGTAATTTATCTTTTGTCCCGGTCTTCTTATCATGGCAAGGCTTACAGAGTGCTTGCCAGTTGCTCTCGTTCCACATCAGTTGTTCGTTACCACGGTGCGGTACGATGTGGTCGACCACCGTTGCCGGTGTAAGTCTGCCCCGGCGTTTACACTCCACACACAAGGGGTTGGTCTTTAGGTACAGCTTTGACCGCCGTTGCCACTTGCTTGTGTATCCACGTTCGTGTGCGGTGGCTCGCTTGTGGTCGGGGGCGTGTACTGTACAGTACCTTTCCTCTGTTAGGTTGGGGCATCCGGGATGCCGACAAGGGTTTAATGGTTTCATCGGCATCGCCTTTTACCTCTCAAACATTTTAGGAGTGAAGGAAGTCTTTTTATTCTTCCGAGTATATAATACCACAACTTATGCTGTGACCGCAAGATGACATAGTGGTGACATTTGGTGACTTTTTTAAAATTTTTTCAAATTCTTCCAATGCAACCTTATGTAATCTCAAAACATGCCTTCTGCTCATACTCATCTTACTTGCAATTTTACTCCAGCTTTTTCTTTCTGCATAATGCAACCATAGGATTTTCTGGTAGCGTTCATCCTGTAACACATCAAGCTGTTCCCAAACCTCCACCTTTAAATCCAAAAGCTGTCCTTCGTCTGCTTCAATCTCACGTTCCAGGTCTATAACCTTTACCATAATGTTTTCCAGCGGGCTTTTCTCTTTTGATTTCTGTATGTCGTCGGTTCTATTACTTGCTGATGTGTTCGTAGCAACATCCCGCAAGGTTTTACAACGTTGTTTCTTCCGCACAATCTCTTTTTCAAGCTCTGCAATCCCACCTAAGAATTCTTTTGCCGTCATAATTGCTCCTCCATTTCTTTTATCACGTTTTTTACATCATCTAAGCTCCGTACAACAACTGCAATTCCGTCAGCTTCGTTAATCTTCCGGATATTCACTTCCTGCAGAGCTGTGGTTCTGCCTTTTTGGGTTTTAACTTCAAATGCCAGGAATCTCCCCTTGTAGCAACAGATAATATCGGGTATTCCCACACTTCCGTAGCTGCCGCCGTGTTCTTTGAAACAATAACACTTATCAAGTCCTTTCAGGTACTTGAGTATTTTGTTGGTTATATCTTTTTCAAGCATGGCTGTTTTCTCCATTTCCTTTTCCGTTACTTGCGTAACCTTGTATTTTTAATCATAGGTAACAAAGGAATAACAGCCTCAAAGCCTTATTTTATATATACTTTTATATAATTAATATAATATATATTGGTATATGTAACCCGTAACCTGTGCATCATACCTCGTAATGCGCGCGTATCGCTTCCTATAACGGAGAGAATTTTTTCTCTATATATAGGGGTATGTTTTTTGAGGTCACAGGTTTCAAATTCATAAAAGTGGCTCTACTAAAGGCTTTGAAGCGTTACCTGTAAAAGTCCCTTGGTTTCAATCAAAGGGGATTTATTGCATTTTGGTCTTCCGGCAGCGGAATAACAAACACCTTTGTTGCTACGCCATTAATCCGCTTGGTTGTTTGCATCTTTGTTTTACCGTCCTTATCCGTAAAGGTATGTACAAGACCACGTTCTTTAAAACCACGGGTGCATTTCCCATAATCAAAGTTGACTTCTTCCAACGCCTTTCTGAGACAAGACGGAATAACATAGCATTTACCATCGTCTATGCAACCATAACACGGGCAAGCATCTGCAGAGAACTTTGAATAATTGCTTGTTATCCATTCAAGGACGAAATCCCATGCACGGGTAGTCGTATCTGCCTTTGTAAGCTGTTCATTGTTTATGAGTATCTTCTCACCCAGTTTCACAGCTTCTTCCCATGCAGTATCTTTATCCGCCTTAAAAACCGAAATCGATGAATAGTAATCGCCAAGACATACAACGCTTACATTATCCGTGTACGCAGAAGCACCGTACTTTTCTGAAAGAATTGCATACATTTTTCCGTAATCACTAAGAATCTCCGAATTATCCATGCTTGTTATATACTGCATATATTCCCTACCTGCATGTCCGTAATTGTTCTCGGATAAAACGTGCAGGCTATGTGCGGAATCACCGTTCGAAACAGGCTTCCCGTAAACCTCGAAAACTCTGGTCAAAACACCGTCGTTAGAATTTTCCTTCGACAGTGCCTGCTCCCCGGAAGTTATAATAATGTTTTTCCATGTACACATTTCCTGAACACCGCCATCCTTTGCACCTCTAAGTCTACCAAAGCCGTTAGCAAGCCCATAGATTATTGTCTCAGAGGACAGCTTTTTCTCGTTAAGCACCTGCAGTTCATCAATAGCAAAGGGCAAGTGATTCAGAATACCTGCTTTTCTTTCCAGACCCACCGATGTAGCATTAAAGCTTCCCATCAATGACAACGGGTCGCCCCATACTGAAATTCCCGCTTTTATCGCTGCTGTCTTACCACTTTTTGAATCGTGCCAGATATGTATAAAAAACACTCTGTGCTTTAACGTAAGTAACAAAGCCGACGCAAAAGATGCAGACACCAGGAACCTTGCAAATACATTGTTGCGAATTGCTGATATTTCATTTTTCCATACTTCATAGTTTCCTTTCGGTTCAAGGGCTTTTACAATGTCCTCTGCCTCGTTATAGTCGGTATCAAAAAATATATCACTTTCTGCATCGTAAGGGTAGAACTTCTTACCAATCCATCCGATTCTTGATATTGATTCCACTAAAGGTATAGTTTTGATATTTGCAGTCTCATAATCATACAGATATGATGTAATATCGTTAGCTGTTTCCGAAGATAACGGCAGACCGTAATCAGCATACTTTATGATTGATGCCCTGTTAAAAATCTGCGACCTGGGAGCGATTATTTTATGCCATTTGTTATCTCTGTAAAATGCTATACATACTTTTTCGGAATCAGTGTCTATATTTTTAAGTCTCTCATATATTACCATAGGTGAAGGTGATATTGTAACTATAGTTCCTCCGTCCTTTGAATACACAATTTTTTGTATTCCATGTTCCATAGTAACCGTCCAATTTGCAGGCTGAACAGCACCGTTGAGGTCTATCCCTGTTAGATTTAACGGCATAGCCGTATCCTCTATTGCTGTGAAAGAACGGTTCTGAAAGTCAACTGCCTTTTCAAAATCCCTTATAGCACATTTCCCCTTGAGCTTTTGCTTGAACTTTCCGTATGCTACGGGATTATTCTTCTTTGCATACGCCATAACCTCAATGGTTCTGTCATCAAAAATCATATCCTCGGTGACCTCACCATCGGCAAGCTCGGATGCCTGTTCCGACATTGTGAGAACAGCAAGTGCTATGGGAGCTTTCACTTTACAATCTCCGCAGTTTGTAAATCCAAGCCGTGTCTTTATGTACTCACAGGTATGGGGCTTCATTTCCTTGATTGCATGGCGGATTTTATCATCGGTTTCTGATTTGTTGTAATTGGGATGGGGCATTGATGTTTCATGGACAATTTCAGCACCATCCGATGCAAGAGCCATGTTTGTGATAAAGGCATACCACTCGGGTTCTGAAAGGGATGTTGCATCATCCTTGCAGTGCTGACAGAAGGCACATTTCTCCATAAGCCTTTGACCGCTGCCAACTTTGCCGTCAAACTCAGTTCTTGCAGTTATATCGATATCCGGGACTTCAACTTTGGGAAGCACCGATTTCAGTTGTTCCTGGGTATACCGGAGGTTCGGTTCGAACTTTATGCACTCCACCATTACAGGCTCTTGCTTACTGTGATAAAACCCCGGTATCCGCATACAACGACTTTCGTTCTGACACATCGAATCTCCGTCAAAATGCTTTACAAGTGCAAGCTGTATTTCCCTGAACTGTTTAACGTCGCCGTTGTTTATAAGCCAGTAGCAATGAAGTGACTTTCTTGTTTTCACTATGATTGATGGTGGGATACCAAACGTATCTATCTTTGCCTGCTGTTCCTCAAAAGTCCCTGTGTCCATTTCCACAAACTGGGCATTGATTTTTGTTATCTCCTCATCATTATGACCGCCACCGTTCACCACAAAGAACACACCACGGTGCTTTTCGTTATGCTGAATCAAAGCAGGCATAATGTTTTCAACGTCAGATAACTTCTCTGTGTATTTCTGTCCCTTAAATTCCGGGTCTTCTGCTTTCCGATCCGAAAACACTCTCAATCCCACATCTTCGTTTTCTTCGTAAAATGCGGATATAAATTCTTTAATTTTCACTGTTTTTACCTCCTTACATTTTAATATTTTTTCTGATACTCTCTTTGAAGATGAGTACTTTGTTGACGTCAAAACTTATATGCATTTAATTCCTCCTTTTCAATTATTTCTTGAAAGGAGCTATACACCGTCGCAGGATTTACAGAGAACTTGATAATAATATCCCAAAGAATTCTTTTTTCTTTTATATTCACCCTTTGCATAAGACTACATAACAAATCCTCTTCTCCGTCGGATAAATAATTTTTGTAGCTTCTGTATTCCGGCAATATGTATATTCCTCCACCGTTTCCCTGCTTGGTATATATAGGAGCAATGTGACTCAGACAAACTATGTCACGGGCAATTGTTGTTTTTGACACACAAAATTCTTCTGATAACCTTGGGACCGTTGTTTGCTTATGTACAATAAGATAATATAGAATTCTTATCCTGCGTTCAAAAACACAAAGTTTATCTTCCACAATACTCCCTCCTTTCGGCTGGAGTATAACATTCAAACTTAGCAAAACCTGCTATGTTTGAAAATATTTTTTTAAAATTATTTAACATTTTTAGTCTCATCCTTTCCTCCATATTTTTGAATTTCAAACACATGGAGTTATGGAGATCTGATTGTTGGATTAATTAGATTAACTGATAAAAAATGCCAAAAACACAATTCGCACAACAAAACAAAAGTTTTTTTGCAGAACAAGTTAAAAAAAATTTGACGAATGAAATTAGAAGCTGTACAAAAAGAAAAAAACATAATATTTTCTGTCATAAAAACACAAAATATTATGCCTTTTCTTTTAATTTCTGATGTTACTACATTTTTCGCACAATACGACACAAAAGCCGAATTTGTCAATAGTCTTTTTTTGACAAATTCGGCTTAAATCTATATATTTTTCGTTTCTTTTTTCTCATAAAACCACCACGGCAATAAGAGCCTTATACGGAAAGGAAGCAGCCTCCGGATCGTTTGTGGAAGCTGCTTGATGCCGCACTTTGCCGATAGTGCGGCAAGGTAATGATTTTTTCTGTCGTTCCCAAGGTGTCATTTATTTATATAAACACAGTCTTCACCAAAAGTGTTTTTTACTCTTGCGAGTCATTCAGAAAAAACTGCGAGAATATAAATCAAGTTTCTTCTATTTTATTTTCCGCATTGATATACTCGTCCAAGATTGGGTCAATATAAAAATTGATTGCAAAACTCGTAATCGGTGGAAATATTAATACTTCCACTAAAAGCAATATCAGTATTACTGTAAAGCTTTTAGCATGCAAACTTATCCGACCAATCATATAAAAGGCAGATTTTACAAAATGCTTGTTTGGGTAGCTTATTCTTTGTTTATACCTATTGAGTCAATACTCTTACTCGGTGCCCTACCTAATTCACTGCTACATGATTTATAAAAACTTGAGTAATTTTTATAACCCGCTTTCATGGCTGCATCAAGCAAACTCATTCCGGCTTCATAATAACTCCGCACTAAAAAAAGTCGTTTTTTCTTAATATATTGCAACATTGAGCAGCCTATATTTACTTTAAACAAATGACACAAATAGTACTTATTTATATCAAATTCTTCCGAAATAAATGTAAGGCTCAAATCTTCGGTAATGTTTTCATCAATATATTTTTTCACTTGCTGTATTCTATTGGTCGACTTTTTCATGTTATATCTCCGCTCAACTTTTTATTTAATTAGGAAAGCAAGTAGTCTCCGGAGCATTTGTGGAGGCTGCTTGATACCACATTTTGCCGATAGTGCGGCAAAGTAATGTTTTTTATGTCGTTACCAAGATGTCATTTAGTTATATTAACACAATTTTCGCCGAAAGTGGGGGTTCTCCACTTGGAGACATTCAGTAAAACTGTGAGAATATAAATCAAGATTGTTTCGTTTTGTTATCAATAGCACTTCACAAAAAAAGAGAATTTAAACTTACCTTTCTTCAGCCAATACTTTTCAAGCAACTGTGGTCCGCAGCTGTTGGAGCCAATTCCTGAAACCTTATAATCTATTCTCACATTTGTTTTGTTGTTTTTCGCAAGCTCGTTGATGTGCATTGCTTTTGTAAGTGCATCGGAAGTATATTCCGAAACATTGAATTCAAACTCAGTATTCCCGATGAACTCAATCCCACATCCCATTGTCAGTTTTTTTGTTCTTGTGTGGTTTCCGTGTTCCTGAGGCATTATGTAGCTCACATATTCCTTTTCGGCTGTACCGCTATACTCACCAATTTTTGCATGATGACACATATCACAGTAGTTTTCCATATCTCCCATACCATAGTATGTGAACGAGTCATTTTTCTTGTTCAATGTGAGCTCAAAACCAAGTCTTGGCAAGAACGGGCAGTTGATTTGTTCATTTATTTCACCGCTAACTGCAATTTGAAGTCCCTTTTCATAGAATTTATACTTGATTGTGTGGTGCAGAAACGGAATTCTGGCAACACCTGCTAAGTTTCCTTTGACTGTAACTTCGTTTCCTTTAACTTTGCATGAATAAACCTTGCTGAACAGTCGGTTCAGATTTATACCACTTAAGTTGTCTTCAAACAGACCCCAGTTGTACTTTATCTTTCTGTCATTGTCCGTGGGGGCTCTCCACGCTGTCAAGCGAATGGGTTCAGCAAGCAATTCTTTACCCTTTTTGATTATGGACGTGATATTGCCGGTATGCTTGGATATTGTATATTCTGCCTCCTTTGTTTTTGCATATATGTATTTTGAATCTTCAGTTAGATTGTTTATGCTTTCGCCGATTTCAGCTTTTGGTTTAACACTCTTTATCTCGTGCTGCACAAAGCCACGTTCAAAACCATTATCCAGCTGATAAACATTCAGGTATATACCCATTTCACATGAGTCCTCAAAAGCAAATGGCACATCCAGTTTCGCAGTTTTATGCGGTTTTACATCAACAGTCTGTGTATGACTTTCGGTCACTTTTCCGTCTACAATCTTTTCAAATCTAAATTCGTATTTATTGAGGTTTGTGAAGTCGTAATAGTTTGTCAGATGCAATATGCCGTTTTTGTATTTGCTTCCGAAATACTGATATGAATATTTTGTATTGTATGAGCCCGCCTTGAACTGTCGGTCATAAAATACCAGACCGTCACAACAGAAGTTTCCATCATGGGTCAATTCGCCAAAATCACCACCATACATGGGAACATTGTCCTTTACCACTGTATGGTCTGCCCATTCCCAGATGCATCCGCCAATGAATTTTGGATAGCGGTACATCAGCTCCACATAATCATAAACATCCCCGGGACCATTGCCCATGGCATGAGAATACTCACATAGGAAAATGGGATAGTTGAGTTCCTGATTATTTATGTACTTTTCTTCTAAATCAGGAATGCCCGGATACATAAGCGAAGCAACATCCGATGTGCCGTGATAGCCTTGTCTTGATGCATCCTCGCAATGTATCAATCTTGATATGTCTCTTTCTTTGAGCCATTCAATCATTTTTCTGTGATTGATTCCGTGTCCGCTTTCATTGCCGGTTGACCACATAATGATACTTGGGTGGTTTTTGTCTCTTTCATACATTCGCATCACACGGTCAATATATGAATCTTCCCACTCGGGCATACTGTGAGTCCACTCATTTGGTTTTTCCTTGTCGTCCCATCTGTAACCTGTATTTCTGCTTACAAAGCCGTGGGTTTCCAAATCGGCTTCGTCAATAACATAAAATCCCATTTCGTCGCACATATTAAGGAACTCAGGTGTTGGTGGATAATGCGACATTCTTACTGTGTTTATGTTTAGTTCTTTCATTTTGAGGAGGTCAGTTCTTAATTCATCTTCAGTCATAACATAACCGTGGTAAGCATTTGTGTCGTGATGGTTCACGCCTTTGAGCTTTACACTTACTCCGTTTACCAGAAGCTCAAGCTTGTCAGAAATTTTTATTTCTCTCATTCCCACTTTAATTGGAATATATTCACTTTTGCCTTTAATAACCACTGTATACAGATAAGGATTTTCTGCATTCCAAAGAATTGGATTTGTTAAATCTGCAATTTCTCCTTCTACATCATATATCTCGTAATTGTCGCAGGAAACCGAAATGGTTTTGCAGTCTGCTGTAACCTTTATATCCTTAATGTGGTTCTTTTCCCTTGACAAAAGATAAACATCTCGAAATATTCCGCTGAACCTGAAAAAGTCCTGGTCTTCAAGATAACTACCACTACACCATTTGAACACCTTTGCGGTCAGTTCATTTTCTCCCGGCTTAATATACTTTGATATTTCAAACTCTGCCTGCATATGTGATCCTTGAGAAAATCCAACATATTTTCCGTTTACATACAAGAAAATGCAGGAACTTACGCCCTCAAAAACTATATATGTTTTTCTCTTTCCCCACTCACCGTCAATTAAAAAACTTGTGTTATACACACCCACAGGATTTATATCAGGAACATATGGTGGGTCAACGGGAAACGGATAGTTAACATTGGTATATCC
>JAZNLK010000089.1:0-9364 GCA_045579055.1 Clostridia bacterium | reverse complement strand
ATAAAAAATATTCCCTATTCTCTTGAAAATAACTTTTCATTTATCTATATTTTATATAGACATCGATAGTGTATTTAAAAATAATTAAAAAAAACAATATTTGTAATGATTAAACTCTCATTGAAATGTTTGGATTTATTGGAAGTTAATTTCGAGTGTTCCGCGAATAACAGTAACGGAAACTCACAGGTTGTACCTGGTTCTTTTATAGACAGGATTGTTTCATGGTCTCTCGCCATAGGAACCTTAATAGGAATATGGAAATGTATGATTATTCCAATGTTATAATTGATAATTTCTTTCCCTATTGTTGAAATGATTCCCGGTCGATGCGAAATATGAGTTGGAGAATTATGTACTATAGAATAGAGTGGGGGAGGAACGTTCTCCTCCCTTACCTTTTGTACCTATAAAAGTCAAAGATTAAAAATACAACAACAGGGAAGTGTATTTATTATATGTTTATAGATTTATTTGAATACACTTGTTTTTTGAATACAAATTGTAACATTTTCATTTCTTCTCTGCCATTTTTCGGGTTGCCTCTTTGACTTTCTCTGCTGCAGCTTTCATTTCATCCAAGAAGAAGTCAGGATTGAACCGAACTTTTCTGATTGAATCTTCCTCCGTTATCATTATGAATCTTTTTATGATTTCCATGTCAACGGGAATTCCTGAAGGAGTTACAAGCATTTCTTTCACATCTTCCGCTATGGTTTCCTGATTGTTCTTCAGATGTTCAATAACATTGTTCCACCTTCTGCTTATTTCCTGGCTGGTAGAGCTGTTACCGGAAAATTCCACACGGTCAAGAATTGGAAGTATTGAATTGTACAATTTTTCCACTGTTCCTGTAATGCTGTCTTTCTTTTGGCTTTGTGGAAATACAGTCCCTATGTTCAGAACCAATATAATAATGATGAATGATATTTTCATAATAATTTCTTTCCCTATTGTTAATTCCATTTGAATGTAAATTTCCCATCCTTACCCAATATCAGTTTTGCTTCAAAGAAATTTCCATCCTTATTCTTCAGTTTTACTTTTCCTTTGGTCTCTCCATTTTCAAGGATTTCCTTTAGATCCTTTTCGGTCAGTTTTCTCTGACATACTGTTCTCCAGAAGAAGAATCCACAATTTTCTTTGTCCTCACATCTGCACACCTTATCTGTGACAATAATTTTTCCTCCACATTTAGGGCACTCAAGCAGTAAGTCTTTTCCCTTTTCTTGTTTTACCATGGTGGATGTGATGCGGATGGCCAGCAGTTCTTCCGTACATTTTCTGGTGTAGTTCCTAATTTCTTCATTGAATCTTTCTACACCGATTTTGCTGGATTCAATCTTACCCAATGCGTTTTCCCACTTTCCGGTCAGTTCTACATTGGCAATCTGCATATCCTTTACTTTTTCATAAAGGGCCAGTCCTTTTTCTGTTGGCAAAAGAGTTTTCTTTTCCCGGACAACATATTTTGTGCGGAGAAGTTTTTCGATTGTTTCCGCTCTTGTAGCTGGTGTACCTATTCCTGTATTTTTCAATGCTTCCCGTTCTTCTTCGTTCTCCAGTTCTTTCCCTGCCGTTTCCATCAATGCAAGGAGGGAGCTTTCTGTAAGCAAAGCCGGTGCTTTTGTCTTCTTATCCAAGACTTCCAGTTTCTCCAGTGGAATGATTTCATCCGTCTTCAATGAGGGTAATTGTGAATTCTCGTCTTCAGGAACATTGTTTTTCTCATTGAATACAGCTTTCCATCCGGGAACCTTTATAACACTACCTTTGGCTATAAAAACGAAGTTATCCATTCCATCAGCGATGATATGGACGGTTGTAATGTCCTTTTCTTCTTTCGGTGATACCGTTTCAAGCATTCTTCCGAGAATCATTTCGTATAATTTCCTTTCTCCTTCCGTCATTTCACCTTCTTTTGGTATGTTTTCCGTTGGTAACAGAGCGTGATGGTCGGTCACTTTGGATGCATTTACGGATATTTTTCCAAGAGATTTTCCATTCATGGACTTTGCATATACCGAAAATTTAGGATACAGTTCTGCATTCCTTATAAGTTCCGGCAAGGTATCATATACATCATCAGGAATGTATCTTGAGCCTGTACGGGGATATGTTACCAATTTCTTTTCATAGAGAGATTGACAGAGTTTCAGCGTCATTTCAGCGGAGAATCCGTATTTGCTGTTCGCCTCTTTCTGAAGTGCTGTCAAGTCATACAATAGCGGTGGTATAGAATAGCCCGGTTTCTTCTCCACTTTGCAAACTTTGATATATGCCGCTTCTCCTATTGTTTTTAGCATCTCCAGTGCATCTTCCTTCAGTTTGAATTTGGTCTGGTTGAATGCACAGAATCGTATTCCAGTCTTGCTGCTTGTCAGCTTCAAAGTATGGAACGGTTCAGGAACGAAATTTCTGTTTTCAATGAACCTTCTGCATATCATGGAAAGGGTAGGGGTCTGTACCCTGCCCACTGACCATACACTACCGTCATTCACATTGATGGTGGTTGCCCTTGTCCCGTTCATTCCGATAAGCCAGTCCGCTTCGGATCGTGCTTTACCTGCTGCGAAGAGATTGTCGTATTCCGATATTGGTCTGAGATTTTCCATACCTTCCCGGATGGACTTGTCTGTTAGCGAAGAAATCCACAATCTTTTTACAGTGGCTTGTATTTTCACTTGTTCCTGAACATATTCAAATATATATCTGAATATTAGTTCCCCTTCTCTTCCGGCATCAGTCGCAACGATTATCGTATCAGATTTTCTAAAAAGAGACGTGATGGTTTTCAACTGCTTTTTATAGAGTGATTCAGTTTTCTTGTCTCTGCTTTCAATTGTTCTTGTTCTGAACTTGTCCGGCAAGATGGGTAGTTTTTCTTTTTCCCATTTACCTCCGTACCCATATACGTCCGGTGGAGCCAGTTCTATCAGATGACCGAATGCCCAAGTTATACAATACCCGTTTCCGGAAATGAATCCGTCTTCCCTTTTCCTTGCACCTACTACAGCGGCTATTCCTGCTGCTACGGAAGGTTTTTCTGCTATTATAGTTATCATAGTCATTATTGTTTGTAGAAATATACGTCCATTAAGGCAGTTTCATTGCATGATGCTATGATATAGTCTGCCATGCTTCCTTTCATGTTATCTTCCAGTTTCTTTACTGAATCCTTGAAGTCCACTGCCTGTACAAGAACCATACATGGAGTTTTCTTTTCCTTACCGCTCTTTTCATCAAGAACAATGAACTGTAGTTTGAATTTGAACCACCTGTCCGCATTAGTGTCTGCCGATTGGATGACCTCCGAATAATTGGCTCTTTTTATATCGGTCACATTGAATTCCCCTTTGATGAAAGGTGTTATTTCTTCGATGATTCTTCCTTCCGCTTCCGTAAAGCTGAAAGCGTCGACAAGATACGGTTCCGTCACTTTTTTTTCCACTCCGTTTTCCATTGTCTTTTCATATCGAATCTTACATTCGAACCAATTCTTTGCCATAATAGATAATATTTAATACTGAAAAGCCCTCTTGATATCCCATCAAAAGGGCTATTATAGTTTTTAAGTTTATAAATAATCCTTTGCCGCTGCTGATAAATGACAAAGGAAATGCTCATTTGCAAATTTCGTTTGTGTTGTTATCAAAAAATTCACTTTTGGAAGAAAGGTGCAAAAAAAAGTCCCGTGATTCACATCACAGGACTTCCTTAACACCATGAAAAACATTATTTTTACAATAGGGAAAGGACTATTTATGTGCTTCCCATTCAATCGTAATTACCGCATCGAGTTTACCTGTCCCTTTACATATCTCACAACCGGCCCCATGACATGAACTGCACTGATGGTTCATAATGGTTATTTGTTCCTTATTGTTGTATTCAAGGAACATTGGTGGTGATATGACTATTATCGAATTGTTTCTTGACTTTCTATCTTTCCTCCTTATACCTTTGAATTTCATTTCCTTTTTTAAGAACAAAAGCATTTTTTCGGTTTCATGTCCGCTACGATGTTGTGCCTTAAGACACTGACTTTTATCCAATCCGGCTTCATGTATCAGATCGGCTGCCATCGCCGGTCTGTCCTGCACCAATACAAGATGTTGTACTGTAAACCATATTCCGTCAATAAACCGTTCCTTTTCCATTAGAAAGTTCCTTTCCCTATTGTTATAAGTTGTGGTTTTGGCAGTGCATGGCCATATTATCCCTAAAATTCAAGAATGCTGTTGCTGTTTCCTCATTTTTAATGAATGAATTGTCTTCAAGCCATTCCTTCCATTCTTCAGAGAGTTCCTCCTGTCTTTCTATAAATTCGACGGTACTTATTTCTCCGTCCTGTAGCTGTTGTACAAGATTATCATATTCATCCATATCATCATCTTTTCCTTTTTTCCCATATTGGTTGACATAGATGAATTTTTCAATATCATCTCCACAATCTATTATACCCTTGTCCGTAATCCAATCATTCCTGTTTTGGAAGCTTCTGTATATTTTCCCGTCAGGGAATGACTCTATACAGTTCTGTAAGGTATTCACTAAATAACCGGCATCTTGTCCGCCTGTTTTGGCAAGGATTCTTTCAAAGACATCGATGTCAAAACATTTCTTGTTGAAGCATACTGCATGTACCATAATTCCTATTTTATAATATACTACAAAGATATGGAATTTGTTCCGAATCCGTAGATGGCTATATCCATTCCGAAGGACAAATCCATTTTTTTGAGCAAAGTTTCTATTTCCACTATTGATTTATCTCCTATATTCCTTGCCTTTTCCATTTCCCTTTTCCTGTATTTGACAATATCCGCCAATCTTTGTACACCAAGAGCTTTCAAAGAATTGTAGGTTCTTGTGGATAACACATCTTCAGGAAGTTCTTTTTCGAGAATTTTTCTTATCTTGTAACGGCTTTTGTCTGCTTCGTGAATATTCCCGATTATATGACATTCTTCCCATACAGTGATTGAACCACATTCAAAGGACAGTCTTTCCTTGTTCCATCCGACAACATGACAATTACCATGGATATTTTCTATAATGTCCCCTTCATAAATACAGTTCTGACTGGCATCTTTTTTCCCTATATATCTACCTACTGTATTGAGGTCGATATCTTTCATGTCTACTGTTACCGGGTTGGTTCCAGTTATATGCCAATAGTTCCATTCCCCGGTTTCGATATTTCTTCCCCTTAGTCTTATTTCTTCCATTACGCCGCCTCCTTCTTTCTTCTTTCGATAAGAATTTTAGCCAGGGCTTCACAAAGGGATTTTGCCATTGTAACCTCTACGGCATTTCCTATGAATTTCTTTTGGTCGGCCTGTGTTCCGACAAGAATATAGCCTTCGGGAAATCCCATTATCTTCTTCAGTTCCGGAACACTTAGCATTCTCATTGAAATATCAACGATGGAATATATAGCCATAAATTCCTTGATATTTTTCATCATGGGGCTGTCTGATTCATAAATACAATACATATAACCTTCTTCAGTCGGAATGATGAAATCCGGCAGTTCGTTACCTTCCGTCTTTGTTTCAATGAGATATGGAGGCATTTTATCCATTCTGGCAATAAGAGTGAAACAAGGGCTGTCCATGGATCCCCCTGCTGAGTTATATTGGGGATTCATCAGGAATCTCTTTACTGTAACCACTTTTTGTTTGGGAGTTGTAAGAATGGCAGGACAGGGAGTTTCAACGTCAGACAGCTGTCCACCTCCGGAATATTCATTGGCTATGAAACGGCAGGAAACTAAGGAATATCTGTCTTTAGTCAACAAAGTTGGACTGGGCAGGTTTATGTCTTTTCCACCATCCTTATAATTATAGGAACAAAGGAAGCGTAGGCCGACAAATGCATGATGGTCCTTGCATGTTATTGTTCCAGCCGGTGTATCAACAGATACATTCTTGCTCATCGGGTCACCACTGAACTGTTTTGAAAGGAATGATACCTTTGCAACCCCAAGCCGGTTCTGTGTAGCGATTGTTGGACATGGTTCTTCAATGGACGGAGGTATATGTTTCCCCGTCCTTGAATTAACGGAATTGTATTTGACTATGAAAGATTCCTTCCCGTCTGCTATGAACTTGATAAGTCCGGCATATATCCTTTCCAGCGTGGATTCTGCAAGCTGCTTTTTTCGTTTGAAGATACTTGTTCCTTCATCTTCAAAGTTAAGGCATTCGCTGACCGGTTTCCATTTCTTCGTCTTACCGAATATATCATTGTGTCCGTACTTACTATGTGTGGCTTCCGGGAATGCTATCGGACAGCCCTTCCTTGCGAATACTCCGAAATATCTTTTTCGTGAAGTGTACGCCCCGTAATCCGCTGCATTCAATATACGGAAGTCAAAGTCATATCCATATCCTTTCACTTTATTTACCCACCGGAGGTAACATTTCCCCTTGTCCATAGATATAGGTTTCCCGTTACAGTCCACATCTCCCCACGCCATGAACTCCTTCACGTTCTCAATCTGGATATAATCCGGTTCAATCGCTTCTATATAACGGAATAGATGTTCAGCTAATGTACGGCTATCCGCATCCCTTGGAAGCCCTCCTTTCGCCTTGCTGAAATTTGTGCATTCAAGGGAAGCCCAAAGAACAACCAATGCATCCGGATATTCATTTCTGCATTTTTCAAGATGTAAGACAAGCGGAGACAGTTCCAATGTCCGAATGTCTTCCGTGAAGTGCAGTGTTTCGGGATGGTTAGCCTTGTGGCTGGCAATGGCTTTGGCGTCATGGTTTACACAAGCGATAACTTTTGCACATTTATCACCTTCATAAAGGGCGTGTTCAACACCGGTTGAAGTGCCACCAGCACCACAAAACAAGTCTATATATAGCAGTCTTATATTATTCATAATGCCTTTTCATATTAGGAATGTGAAACTTATTCCATATCGTATTCTCCGGTGAAGTTGGGTTCAATGGAAACATTGAATGTAACTTGTGTCGTGAGGAAACTTCCCGTGATATCGGTAGCGAACGACCTTCTGACCGGAACATTGTTCAATAAAATTTCTATTGGGGATATAACTTCGTTATACAGGACAGCCGTTGTGTTTACAAGTTCCTTGTCCTGCACGAGAAAAGACGCACTTCCGAGTAGGGTATATCCTTTCCCGTCCTTGAAAAAATTATGATCTTGTCTGCAAATGGAGGATATTTCTACCATATTTCTATTCATGCAGGAAACCTCTCCGGATAACGGGTGATATGTATCAGCCACAGCATCCATCATGAAGCTGCATGTGCATTTGGAAATATCCACTCCGGCTTTTCTTGCATCTTCCGCGTCTTTTTTTTCAGTAAACAGATTTATTACTGAAAATGGACTTCTTAAAAGAATGTCTTTTGTATCATTATCTTCAGCAGAATAATTTTTCAGTACACCGCAATATGCCTCTTTCCGGTTGGCATTTGAATAGTCCACCTTTATATTCTTCAGATCCGTAATATCATATCCGGTTTCATCCTTTCCCTGTAACCAAAAGATAATGTCATATTTGTTGCCATTCCCAATCTCAATATTTATCTGTCCCGGATTTTTCCCTTCTATGGGAACGATACCGTAATTGTAGCTTCTGCTGTCAAAACCTGTTTCGATTTTCTTACCGGTGTCGGAATCGTATATGGCAAAGAAGAGGTTCATACCGTCCGAATCCGACGACAAAGCGTTTCGGGTATCTACCGTTGTCGTAAAGTTGACGGTTCTCACTCTCATTTCATTACTGTTCATGTCATTTTCAGAACAACTGTATATAAATGTTGTCAATGAAAGTATGGCTGTTTTCAAATAGATTCTTTTCATGTGTATTCCTTATTTATCTGTTAGACATTCAATTATCTTTCCAGTCTTCGACTGTTGCATCAAAAATTATGGGTTGTAGAATTCTTGTCGGTATCAAACCGTTTATATTATACCAGTCACATCCATGTTCAAGAGTTATATTTATCTCATGAGTGCAATCCATAAGCCATTTGTCCTGGAAGGGTATGGCAACATAAGCGAAACCGCTGTCATTGCCACACCATATTGGGACATCATAATTTTCTTGATAGCCTTTTGATGCATCACAAATATTGAATATCCTGCATCCTAACAGGATATAGCTTCCGTTCCCTTTATGTGGTATTGATTCCGGATTCCAAGAAATTAGTGACTGGGGTATGATCGGAACGGGATTATCAAGACTAATTTTTATGGAATCTTGCGGATGTACCCCGATTGTATCCGTATTGACGGATATAAAATCTCCTTGTCCGGTATATTTCCACTCGGCGTCGATGCCATTGAACGGGAACAAGAACTTGCCTTTCTTTGCAATGTTGAATATATTGATTTCCCTTATTTCAAGAAACAGATTTTCCATTCTGTTTCTGACGGTAAAAGTAAGATTGGCAAAAGCATCATGGAATGTTATGGAAGAACAATCTGTCTTGTTGCTTTCGATTACTGCATAATTGAATCTATCGGTATAGATATCGTCCTTATTCTGTGAGTATCTGATTGATGGTCTGTTTCCATCAAGAAAAAAAGTTCCACCACTACCATCATATACATAGGCAGTATAGTTTTTTTTATCAGTAGTATAATCGGCTAAAGGATTGTCTTCATTGTGTTCCAAATCTATATATTCATAGAAGTCATTACCTGATGAATCAAGAATGACCACATTTGATGTTCTCGATTGTACATTGCCTTGATTGAGTTCAATAATCTCATGGGATGGAATTATCTGATCCAAAGTTTCATCAAAGACACAGGAAGACATCATCAATGGAATGCATACAAGTACGTTGGAATATAACTTTTTCATAAATGTAAGTTTTAATATTAAACCTGATAAAGCTTATGCTGCAAAATTTCCAATATTGTCAACCGCGAACATCCCGGCATTGACATGGATATATTTGCCTTCATTTTTGTTCCAACCTGTATGGAACCATTGTTTCCATACAGGAAGGTTCTTTTGAGGTTCCATTTCCTTGTACAGTTCCCAGAAATCATTGAAATCCTTTACATATACAACCATTCCTCCATTAAGGAGAACGGTTCTCAGATAAAACGCATAAAGTTCTGCGTTCTCTTTCTTCTCAAAAACGGTTTTCTTCACATTGAAGAATGTCCGTCCGTCTTGGATGAAATTCTTGATTAAACAACCTTTGATAGCCATAATAAAGTTTTTTAGTTTTGGCTGTAAGGCTCAGCCGGGTTACTATTACAACAGGATAGCCTTCATATCCCGCAACAAAGAAGTCGGATCGTAGCCATGTCGTTCTGTGAGCCAAGGAGTTGCAAAGCTGTATTGTCTTCCTAAGACCGC
>JAZNLK010000088.1:0-22407 GCA_045579055.1 Clostridia bacterium | reverse complement strand
AAAGTCAGTCAAATATGTGGATAGGGTATATAGCAGAAAAAGAAAAATGACCTGAAACCATTGATTTCAAGCCATTTCTTGTTGGTGACTCCTAGGGGATTCGAACCCCTGTAGCCGCCGTGAGAGGGCGGAGTCTTAACCACTTGACCAAGGAGCCATATTAAGATTATCCCTTGTAGAAAACCCGTGTTGTGAAACACGGGTTTTAAGGGTGGTAGCGGTAACTAGATTCGAACTAGTGACACTACGGGTATGAACCGTATGCTCTAGCCAACTGAGCTATACCGCCATATGCTTGTCCAAAAGACAAATAATATGATAACATAATTTTTGAAGAATGTCAAGAGAAATTTTTAATTTTTTTGAAAAATATTGGGTCTATATTAATTGGCAGGGGTTTAAGATTCTTCGACTGCGCTCAGAATGACTCCTGATAGTTTGAGCCCCAGGATATATCCGGGGGCTCATTAGTTTATATTTGATTTAGGACAAATCTTCAACGTAGAGTGTTCTTACGCCGTTTTCGTCAACTGCAGGAGCTGCATCACGGGCTTCGAAGAACTTCTGTGCAACCTGCGGGAAGAGTGCATAGCTGAGAACATCTTCTTCGCATTTTGCAATGCCCTTTGTTTCTTCTCTGTACTTTTCAAGTTCGGGGTCAAGAAGGTCAGCAGGGCGAACGTCGATAACCTTATCGTCGCCGATTGCCTTTTTGCGGACTTCTTCATTAACCTTGCCGGGAAGCTTTCCGTATTCGCCACGGAGAAGACCCTTTGATTCCTTTGAAATCATCTTGTATCTGCCCATAAGCACGTTGAGAACTGCCTGAGTTCCAACAATCTGGCTGGTGGGCGTTACAAGGGGAGGATAACCGAAGTCTTCACGAACTCTGGGAACTTCTTCAAGAACTTCATAGTACTTGTCTTCGGCATTGGCCTGCTTCAGCTGTGAAATCAGGTTTGAGAGCATACCGCCGGGAACCTGATAAAGAAGAGTGTTTCCGTCAACGTTCAGAACCTTGGGGTCAAGAGTTCCTTCTTCCTTCATCTTTGTTGCAACCTTTCTGAAGTGTGCCGCAGCTTCTGAAAGAAGACCCATATCAAGACCTGTGTCATATTCTGTGCCCTTGAGTGTTGCAACAAGGCTTTCTGTTGAGGGGTTTGCTGTTCCGTTTGCCATAGGTGACAGCGCACAGTCAACAATATCAACACCTGCCTGAATTGCCATAAGGTTTGTCATATCGCCTGTTCCGGCTGTGTTGTGGGTATGGAGGTGGATGGGAACACCAACCTTTTCCTTCAGCTTCTTTACGAGGCTGTATGCATCATAAGGAAGGAGGAGGTTTGCCATATCCTTGATACAGATTGAATCTGCACCCTTTTCTTCAAGGCGACAAGCAAGATCAACAAAGTATTCCTCGTTGTGTACTGGGCTTTGGGTGTAGCTGATTGCTGCCTCCAAATGTCCGCCATAGAATTTTACGTATTTGATTGCAGCTTCCAGATTTCTGGGGTCGTTGAGAGCATCGAATACACGAACAACGTCAATTCCGTTTTCGATTGACTTTTTGCAGAATGCCTCAACAACGTCGTCTGCATAGTGCTTGTAGCCCAAAATATTCTGACCGCGGAAGAGCATCTGAAGCTTTGTGTTGGGAAGATGCTTCTTTAATGTTCTGAGTCTTTCCCAGGGGTCTTCGTTGAGAAATCTCATACAAGCATCGAATGTTGCTCCGCCCCAGCATTCAAGTGACCAGTAGCCAACCTTGTCAAGGGTTTCGAGAGCGGGAATCATATCTTCAAGCTTCATTCTTGTTGCAGCCTGTGACTGATGAGCATCACGAAGAATTGTATCTGTTATAAATACTTTTGACATATTTCTGTTTTCCTTTCGTTTATAATAAACAAATTCCCTCCGTCTTGCCATCCGGCAATCCACCTCCCTCAACGAGGGAGGCAAAGCAACCGTAATTTATATCCGACTCCATCATTGAGGGAGCTGTCACGGCATCGTCGTGACTGAGGGTGCCGGACCATTAAAACTTAGCCGAACAGCGCAATGAGAACGCCTGCCGCAATTGCAGAACCGATTACACCTGCAACGTTGGGACCCATAGCGTGCATAAGCAGGAAGTTCTGGGGGTTTTCCTTCTGACCCACAGTCTGCGAAACACGTGCCGCCATAGGAACTGCAGAAACGCCTGCTGAACCGATAAGAGGATTGATTTTGTTCTTTGAGAACAGGTTCATAAACTTTGCAAGAAGAACGCCGCCTGCTGAGCCAACTCCGAAGGCAACAACACCAACACAGATAATAATCAGTGTTTTGGGAGCCAAGAAAGTGTTTGCTGTTGCTGTTGCACCAACCGAGATGCCAAGGAATATTGTTACGATGTTCATCAGCTCGTTCTGCATTGTCTTTGAAAGTCTTTCGGTAACGCCGCATTCCTTAACAAGGTTACCCAGCATAAGAGAACCAACCAGAGGACCTGCTGAAGGAACAAGAAGTGATACGAATACTGTTACAACGATGGGGAACACAATCTTTTCGGTCTTTGAAACTTCACGGAGAGGCTTCATAACAATCTGACGTTCCTTCTTTGTTGTGAGACCCTTCATAATGGGAGGCTGGATTACAGGAACCAGTGCCATATATGAGTATGCCGCAACGGCAATGGGACCCAGAAGCTCAGGTGCCAGCTTTGATGTTACGAATATTGCTGTGGGACCGTCTGCACCGCCGATGATACCTGTTGATGCTGCCTGCAATGCTGTGAAGTCGAAGACTTCAGCACATACAAAGTATGTTGCAAAAATACCCAGCTGTGCCGCAGCACCGAGAAGAAGGCTCTTGGGGTTTGCAATCAGGGGACCGAAGTCTGTCATTGCACCAACACCGAAGAAGATAAGGCAGGGATAAATTCCAAGCTTAACACCCAGATAGAGATAGTCGATGAGACCGGGTGTGATATCCCCTGTGCCGCCGAAGGCATCCCAGTGGACGTGACCGCCGGCAAAAAGTTCTTCGTGGAAAATTCCTATTCCGGGAAGGTTTGTGAGGAGCATACCAAAGGCAATGGGGAGAAGGAGCAGTGGCTCAAACTTCTTTACAATTGCAAGATACATAAGAACCAACGAAATCAGAATCATAACGATGATTCCCCAGTTGTCTTTTATGCCTTTAATCAACATTGAAAAGCCTGTCTGGTTAACAAAGTTGGTAACTGCTTCTGCCGGAGTTGAAGCGGGAACAAAAATGCTTTCAATGCTGCAAACGCTTTCCTCGGGCAGGGGAGCTGTCATATCAATTGAAGTTGGCATGGGACGGTATGTTAATCTCAAGCCAAATTCAGGAAGAGCGGCTTCGTCATAGTTGACGATTTCTGCGTTAATCTTCAGCTCGATTTCTTCCCCTGCTTTCAAGGTTGAACCAAACTGAATTCCGCCGTATTCCACAAGAACCTGAGCGGGGTCGAACACAAATTCGATAAGGCTCAGAATTATTTCTTTGTCTGAAGGATTTTTCAGAGTGAAAGAGAGGGTTTTCTCGCTGTGGTTATATACCGCATTTTTTGCTGTAAGCTCAATGCCGGATATGTTTTCGGGCTGAGTTACGGGAGCCTGTGTTTGTGCAGACATTTGTTCCTGAAGTGCGGCTTCCAGAGCGGCAAGCTCTTCGGGACTGAGTTCGGTTTCGCTGACATCTGTTTCAGCCTGGGTGTCTGTGGGTTCCGCAAACACGGGTACCGCTGAAATAATCAGCATCATTGCCAGCAAAAGACCGGCAAGTAATCTCTTTTTCATTTTTGTCAACTGCCTTTCTTTTTTTACTGGATTGTGCAAAGTGCAGCGCCTGCTTCAACAGCCTGTCCTGCATTTACCATAACAGCTGTAACTGTGCCGTCTGTGCCTGCCATAATTTCGTTTTCCATCTTCATAGCCTCTAAAATCATCAGAACCTGACCCTTCTTTACAGCGTCGCCTGCTTTTACGTTTACGGAAAGGATTGTTCCGGGCATGGGGCTGTTCACTGCTTCGCCTGCGCCGGGTGCTGCTGCGGGTGCGGGTGCTGCTGCAGGAGCGGGTGCTGCTGCAGGTGCAGGAGCTGCCTTGGGAGCCTGCTTTGATGCTGCTGCTTCGGCTTCACTCATAAGTTCGATTTCGATTTCGTATGCTGTTCCGTTTACGTTAACCTTGTATTTTTTCATTTTAGTAAACCTCCGTTTTATTTAATTATGTAATTTTACTGTGGAAGAAAGTGCGATTTATACTTTCTTAAAGGATACAACTCTGATGTTGCTAACATCTGTGCCCAACTCTTCTGCAATAACTGCACAAGTAGCGGCAATGATTTCCTGCTTGTTCTGAATGGGTGCATTTGCTGCTGCAGGAGCAGGAGCTGCCTGAGGCGCGTTTGTTTTTTCAGGAGCTTTTCCGAAGGATTTGAAAATCAAACCCATAACGGTACAGAGCAAAATGAGGAAAATAAGACCGATGAACACGGTTCCCATACCCATAAC
Source organism: Clostridia bacterium (assembly GCA_045579055.1). GTDB lineage: Bacteria > Bacillota > Clostridia > Monoglobales > Monoglobaceae > SIG440. The sequence continues at coordinate 17,888 of JAZNLK010000088.1, read as the reverse complement.
ACATACAAACCAACTTGGCATTACAGACGTCCTCCCTTCATTTAAATTCAAATTTTATCCATTATAACTATAACACCCTTTCGGGGAAAATTCAAGTGGTATATGAAAATTTTCGTCAAATTTTTAACATTTCGTTAAATTTTGTTTTTATACTTGCCTTTGAAGAAAAAAATATATATAATATTCATATTAGTTTTTTTCGGGAGATGGTCTTGTGAATCGTATGATGAAAAATGGCAAGCGTCTGTTTTTTTACGGAATAGGAATGTTTGCGATTTGTATTTTGATTATTCTCGGAGCACAGAATCTTGGGGCTGTTTCGGAGCTGGTGAAATGGTTGTTTTATGTTTTTTCGCCGCTTCTGATGGGACTTGCTTTTTCCATTATACTTAATGTGCCTATGCGGTTTATTGAATCGCGGCTGTGGCAGAAAACCGAAAAACAGGCTCTCAGAAAAATGCGTCGGGCTGTTGCTGTTGTCCTTTCGGTTGCCGTAATCGGCGGAGTTGTTGCCGGCGTGGTTATTCTGATTATTCCGGAACTCATTGAGGCTCTTCAGATAGTGGCGCAGGGAATTGCGGATCTTGCAGGAAAGGTTACTTCCATGAGTGATGAGGAATTTAGGGAAATGCCTTTCGGCGAGTTTTTGGCTGAAATTGACTGGAACGGGATTCAGACTTCAATTCAGGAGTGGCTGAAGGCTCAAAGCGGAAATATTGTCAGCACTGTGGTGGGCACGGTTACATCGCTGATTGGTGGTTTGTTTGATTTCGGTGTTGCACTTGTGTTTTCTGTTTACATTCTTTTCAACAAAGAAAAACTGAAAAAACAGTTTTGTCGTATTGTGGGTGCATGGTTCCCCGAAAGCTTTGGAACGTGGCTTGTTCATGCCACTTCAATTCTGAACGTCAGCTTCCGAAATTTCATTGCAGGGCAGTCTGTTGAGGCGGTTATCCTGGGGGTTCTCTGTATGCTTGGAATGTATGCTCTTGGAATTCCTTATGCACCTATGGTGGGAACGCTTGTGGGTGTGACGGCGTTGATTCCTGTGGTGGGCGCCTTTGTGGGTGCTTTTGTGGGTGCTTTTATAATTTTGACGGTTTCCCCCGGAAAGGCAGTTATCTTTCTGATTTTCATTGTGGTTCTTCAGCAGCTTGAGGAACATCTGATTTATCCGAAGGTAATCGGAAAGCGTGTTAATCTGTCTGCTATGTGGATTCTGGCAGCCATAACGATTGGCGGCGGAATCGGAGGACCCGTTGGAATGTTGGTTTGTGTTCCCATTGCGGCTACGGCATATGTGCTTTTTAAAGAAGCCACCGAAAAACGTGAGCTTGCCGCAAAAAACAGAAAAAACAACGGAGATTTACGCAGGAAGATAGGAGCTCCGAAAAAACATTGGAGGAAAGAGCTGTAATGGCAAAGGAAAAGAATATAAAGACAAATGCGGTGAGAATTGCTGAAACTGCAAAAATAGATTTTGAAGCGATAAATTATGAAAGTGACGGATTTATGGAAGGCACTGCCATTGCCGACAAGTTGGGTCAGCCTTACGGACAGACCTTCAAAACTCTTGTTACCAAGGGCAAGCCCGGTCAGTTTTTTGTGTTTGTTGTTCCCGTTTCGGAGGAATTGGATTTGAAGAAAGCCGCAAAGGCTGTGGGCGAGAAATCGGTGGAGATGCTTCCCGTGAAGGATTTGCTTGCCACCACGGGCTATGTCAGAGGCGGTTGCAGTCCCATCGGTATGAAAAAGCTGTTCCGTACGGTTATTCACAGCAGTGCGGAAGAATTTGAAAGGATTATGTTCAGTGGCGGACGGCTTGGAACTCAGATAAAAATGGCACCGAAGGATCTTGCGAAATTGGTGAACGGCAGTTTTGAGGATATAGTAAAATAGTAGCAAAAATGGAGAGATAAAGATGAGAGTTGTATTGCAGAGAGTTACAGAGGCTTCTGTTAAGGTGAACGGGGAGATTGTAGGCGAAATCGGGAAGGGGTATGTTGTTCTGTTTGGTGTCGGCAACGGTGACACCAAGGAGCTTGCGGAGAAAATGGCTGACAAGATAAAAAAGCTCAGGCTGTTCCCGGATTCGGAAGGGAAGACCAATCTTTCAATTGAAGATATTGACGGCGAGGTTCTGGTGATTTCGCAGTTCACACTCTATGCCGATGCACGGAAGGGGACAAGACCCAGTTTCGTCAACGCAGGAGCACCGCAGATGGCTGAGGAACTATATGAATACTTCCTGGGACTTTGTGAAACAAGGTTCAGAAAGACCGCTCACGGTTGTTTTGGAGAGCATATGGATGTGAGCCTGATTAATGACGGACCTTTCACAATCTGCCTTGAATTGTAGGTGGAATTATGGAGTATGGCAAGGTTGTTAAGGGGCGGTTTCTTGACCGACCGAACAGGTTTATTGCAAATGTTGAAATTGACGGCAAAGCGGAGGTTTGTCACGTGAAAAACACGGGACGGTGCAAGGAACTTCTGATTCCCGGAGTGGATGTGATTCTGGAAGAAGCCGTAAATCCTGATAGAAAGACCAAATTCGACCTTGTGGCGGTTTGGAAAAACGGAGTTCTGTTCAATATTGACAGTCAGGCTCCCAACAAGGTTTTTGGTGAATGGCTGAAATCCTCGGAATATTTCCCGAATATGGAAAGGATTAAACCGGAATGTTTTTTCGGGAAATCTCGGTTTGATTTCTATTTTGAATATGAGGGGAAACGTGCCTTTGCGGAGGTGAAGGGCGTGACCCTGGAACGGGACGGAAAATTTCTGTTCCCTGATGCTCCTACCGAGAGAGGGGTCAGACACATTGAAGAGTTGGGATTGGCTTTGGAAGAAGGGTATGAAGCATATGCGGTCTTTATTATCCAGGCAAAGGGTGCAAGAGTGTTTTCGCCCAACAGAGAGACTCATCCTGAATTTGCCGATGCCTTGGTTCGGGCGGAAAAAAAGGGTGTCAGAATTCTGTGCCTTGATTGCAGGGTGACTGAAAATTCCCTTGCGGTTGACGGGTTTATTCCTTATGAGTTATAGAGTGGCAGAATTGATGCATAAAAAGAGGACGCAACCTTGACGGAGGTTGCGTCCTTGCTGTTTTTAATTGTATAAATCGGTTGCGTACACTGCGAAAAAACGTGTTATTTCGATTTTCTCAATGTCTGTTCCCGGAAGATAGTCAGAAATGATTATCTCGCTGTTCGCATCAAGATAGGGCAGGTAGGTGTAGCTGCTTCCTGCGAAATCGCCTCTGCTGTCATAACCGCTGTAATAAACATATACATCTGCCAGGTCTCTGCTAGATTTGTTTTCCAGTGTAAATTCAAAGTCGGAGCTGAAATCGTAGCTTTCAATGATTTCGAAGTCATCGACTTCGAGACATTTTTCCGCAATGCCTTCGGAGTAATTATTGTAGAGCTTATCCTCCTTTAGCTGATTCTTGGCAGAAGCCACTTCGCTGTTGTTCATAAGCGTGTATGCCAGAAGTGCGGTGTTTGCTACTGTGAAAACAGCAAGAACAATAAGAAGAATAGGAACAAGCTTGGATTTCTTTTTGTTTTCGGACGTTACAGCCGGTGCAGCCTTGGGGTCTGAGACAGCAGTGCGTGCCGTAACCGGTGGAGCATATGTTGGAAACTGCTGTGTGTAGCCTTGTTGCGATTGCTGTGCTCTTTGCATATTGTTTTGCCCTTGCTGCGGCTGAGGCTGATAGTTTTGTCCTTGCGGTTGAGAATGGTATGTATTTTCGTTCACGTGGGATTCCTCCTATGGTTTTATAATAAGGAAATTATTCCGTAAATATTGTAGTATATTTTTATACAAAAGTCAACAAAAAGGGAGCATATTCTGTATCGAATAATCCAAAAAAGAGTATAAATTTCCTATTGCAAAATATGGCATACAATGTTAAAATTGAAATGAAGAATGTCGTTGTATGCGATGAAAAATTAGTTTCAGGTGGTATTGAATATGTTAAATTACAAATTGAAAATAGGTCTTATTCCCGAACGCAGATATATGCCCGATCACAAAACCAGAACAACTGCGTTCAGAACGTCTTCTGCTATGGAAAACAAGGAAAAGGTGCTGAGCTACATAAAAGCCAATTTTGCTGATGAAAACACCGAATTTGTTGACCTTGAGTGGCTCAACGAGGAAGGTATGCTTCACGAAAACGGCGATGTTGACAAGATTAAAGAGGAATTTGTCCGTCAGGGAGTTGATGCAATATTCATCATCAACTGCAACTTCGGAAACGAAGAAGCTGCGGGACAGATTGCTTACAAACTGAAGCTACCCACACTTCTCTGGGGACCTCAGGATATGGAATTTGATGCCAGTGGTGTTCGCTATACCGATACCCAGTGCGGTCTTTTTGCAATCAGCAAACAGCTCCGCAGACTGAAGGTTCCGTTCTCGTATATTGAGAATTGTCCTGTTGAAGCACCTCAGTTCAAAGTGGGTTTTGAAAGCTTTTTGTCGGTTGCCTGCATGGTTAAGAACTTCAAGAATCTGAAGGTAACCCAGGTGGGAACACGCCTCAATGCTTTCAAGAGTGTTATGTCGAACGAGCTTGAACTGACCGAAAAATTCGGTATTAATATTTCAACGGTCAACCTTTCGGTTTTCCGTCAGAAGTTGGAAAGACTTTTTGAAGAAAAGGCGGCTGACCTTGAAAAGGATCTTGAAAAGCTCAAGTCGGAATATAATGTGGAACCCCACAGCGACGATGCACTCAAAAGAATGCTTTGTTTCGTTTACGCATATAAGGAAGTGTTTGACGAAAACGATTCATCGGTTCTTGCCTCAGAATGTTGGTCAGGTATGCCTCAGACCTTCGGAGTTTGTCCCTGCCTTGCTATGAGCATTCTGGCAGATCAGGGTTATATTGTTGTTTGTGAATCCGACCTTTGCGGTGCGATTACCCAGGCTATGCTCAGCTGTGCGGCAAGAGGAAAGAAGGTTCCGTTGTTTGGCGAATTCACAACACGCCATCCCGAAAACAAGAATGCGGAGCTTATCTGGCATTGCGGACCCTTTGCATATTCAATGAAGAAGGAAGGGGAAGAAGCCTCACTGCCCAACGGCAGAGTTGCATTCCGTGCAAAGGACGGAGACTACACAATCGCAAGATTCCAGGGTGATGCAGGAAACTACACCTTCCTTGGGGGAACTTTCAAGACCTGCGATGGCCCAAAAACAGGCGGCACATACGTTTGGGGTGAGTTCAGTGACCTTGCAAGAATTGAACGCAAGTTTATTGAAGGACCGTATATTCATCATATGAGCGAAATGGAAGGATTCTATAAAGATGAAATCCGCGAGTTCTGTAAATATATACCGGAACTGACATTTGACGACCTTGAAGATTAATTGAAATTAATATGTAGGGAATGCATTTATGCATTCTGCAGTTTGAGGAAGGGATAAATCCCTTCCCTACATCTGAGAAGGAAAGGAACAATTATGAAGATATACAGAGTAACAGACAAAGAATTTAAGGAATATGGTGCGGTTGTTGATGTTGACGCATCGGAGATAATTGCTGTTGCGGAAAAGGTTGAACTTCCCGGTGAGGGTTCGGCATATGAGCCTGTAAGAGGGGATTTTGAAGCAACAGATTTCGCAAAAGTAATCGAGAGAAAGGTTTTTGGCGAAATCAAGACTCAGACGGGATACTGCTACGGACATTCCAATATGCTCAATGCTCTTGAATGGCACAAGAACTCGGAAGTTAATGTGGCTGTCACCGATATGATTCTGCTTTTGGGCAGAGTTCAGGATATCGAAGACGGCAGGTATGATTCTGCAAAAGTAAAGGCTTTTGAAGTGAAAAAAGGCGAAGTTATAGAAGTTTATGCAACAACAATGCACTTTTGCCCTATCGAGACAACACCCGAAGGCTTCGGATGCGTGGTTATCCTTCCCGTTGGCACAAATGTTGTGCTTGATGAGCCTTCAACGGATGAATTTCTGTTCAAAAAGAACAAGTGGATTATGGCGCATAACGACAATGCCGATTTGATTTCCAAGGGCGTGAAACCCGGAATCTACGGCGAAAATTATAAGTTTTAATATTATGCCCCTGCAGAATTGCAGGGGCTTTTTAAATTGTCACAGACAGTAATGATGACATTTTAGGGAATTATCTATTGACGGAAAACAAAACTTAGGGTATAATAAAACATATGCCTTGAATTGTCGGAAAATGTGAAATAAAGAAAAAGGTGAATTATAATGGCTGAAAGAATCTGGCTTTCTTGCCCCACGATGCACGGTGAGGAACAGATGTTTGTGAAGGAAGCATTTGACACCAACTGGGTTGCTCCCCTTGGCAAGAATGTAACTGAATTTGAAAACGAGATTGCGGAATATGTGGGTTGCAAAGCGGCGGCGGCAATGACCGCAGGAACGCACGCTCTTCATATGGCGGTGAAGCTGGCAGGAGTGAAGGAGGGGGATATTGTTCTTTGCTCTGACCTTACTTTTGCGGCAACGGTGAATCCTGTTACATATGAGAACGGAACTCAGGTGTTTATTGAATCGGAGCGTGAAACTTGGAATGTCGACCCGAAGGCTCTGGAAATTGCTCTTGAAAAATATAAGGGCAAGGTTAAGGCGGTTATGATTGCCAACCTTTATGGAACACCTGCAAAACTTGATGAAATATGCGACCTTTGTGAAAAGTACGGTGTTATCCTGATTGAAGATGCGGCAGAATCTTTGGCGGCAACCTATAAGGGCAGACAGACCGGAACTTTTGGCAAATATAACGCAATTAGTTTTAATGGCAACAAAATTATCACATCATCGGGGGGCGGAATGTTCCTGTCGGATGATGAAGAAGCTGTTCAGAAGGTGAGGTTTTATTCAACTCAGGCTCGTGATGCGGCACCTCACTATCAGCACAGCGAAATTGGTTATAACTACCGCATGAGCAATATTGTTGCAGGTATCGGCCGAGGTCAGCTTATTCATCTTGATGAACACAAAGCATTGAAAAAAGCAATTTATATGAGATACAAAAAGGGATTTGAAGGACTTCCTGTGGAGATGAATCCCTATCTTGAATGCTCAGAACCTAACTTCTGGCTCAGTTGTTTCACTATTAACGAGGAAGCAATGGGTAAGGTTAATCCCGAAAAGATTCGTCTTGCCTTGGAGGCTGAAAATATTGAATCCCGTCCCATCTGGAAGCCTATGCATATGCAACCGGTCTATGCTGACCGTGACTTTGTCACCGCAGGCGATAACGTGGGTGAGGATATATTCAGAAGAGGTCTTTGCCTGCCCTCGGATATCAAGATGACCGAGGAACAGCAGGAAAGGGTAATTGGGATTATTAAGGGGTTGTTTTAAAATTATATTAAATAACGTGGGTGTTGAATTACGCAATGCCCACGTTTCATTATAAATTAACCAAGATCATTGAGTGCACCTGTGTTTAAGATACATACATTTTTTTAATTATTTCAAAATAATCCACATCACTTTGAATAACATTTTGTATTTTTGTAATATTTCTTGTGTTTTTGACATAAAAAGAACTGTTGCAAACAAAAAACAACAGTTCTATATAAATTATTTTTTCTTTTTTGCTGTTAGAGCCATTTCACCATTTAGGTACATTGCGACGAGACCTAACAGGACAAGAATGGATGTTACATATATGATTTTCGGGATTATTGTTTCATAAATTACGGCACATATTGTTGTAGCAGTTGAACCGCCAATTATCATTGCGGCAACATAGCCGAAGAATGTCATACCACCTGCAAAGAGACAAATCATTATTCCGTATCCGAATACAGTTTTCAGAACAGATGAGGTTCTTTTCATTAACTTTTTCATATGCTATTCCTCCTTAAAGTCCAAGAATGGGGAGAATCCCCATCAGACACAGAACCTGCATTATAAACTGAGCGGCAACCCACCAAAGATTGTTTTTGAAGGTCTTGCTGAAATCGGACTCCGCTAGGGACATTCCAGCATACATACCAAGCCCAAGAGGCGGTGTGATTCCGCACATAACTCCACAGATACAGGGAAGCATTGCAGCGGCAAGAAGAGGAGAAATGCCAACGTTTGCCAATGCAGAAATAAACATGGGCCCGAAAATTACAACCAACGACGACCCGGGAATAACCATACCTAAAATACAGGTGAAGGCACAAATAAAGAGAACCATTCCCAACTTGCTGAGGTGCATTGATACTATGAAGACTTCAAGTTCTTCGGAAACCTTCAGGTCGCTGAAAAGACTTCCGATCATATAGCCGATTATGCATACGCCGATTGCGGGAGAAATGGTCTTTACACCATCGGAAAACATTTTTGCAATCTTGGGTATTGTAACAACCTTTTTGTTTTTGCAGATAAGGCAGGCGTATATTGCTGAAATACCTGCAATAAATAACAGAAGCGAGCTTGAGAAGTATTTTGCGCCTTTGGCACCAAGGCGTGCGGTGAAAAAGTTATCCTTGAACATATAGTCAAGAACAAAGGGCATAAGGATAACAACAGGAAGGAAAAGCCCTTGCCAGCCTTCTTTGAGAACTTTTCTCGTATTTGGCAGTTCGTTTTTTGTCATGGGTTTTACTTTGTAGTATTTGCAAAAGCCCCATACCATGATAACACGTTGAAGTATGAACCAAATTGAAATTCCCCAGAGAACAACCCAGAATTGTCCGGTGGTTAAGCCTGCTTCAGGATAAAGTGCTGCATAAGCTCCCATTGCCGCAACAATATTTGATGAGGGTGGAATCATATTTCCCATATAACTTGCGTTGCTCTCGATGTTTGCCGCAAGTTCTCTTGGAAATCCGGATTTTATCATTGCGGGAATGGTGATTGCTCCGGTTGCCATTATGTTTCCGGGCCCACTTCCTGAGAGAGCACCCATAAAGGCACTTGCAATGACTGATACATAACCCGCTCCACCGGTGATTCTGCCGAGAAGCGAGAGGATGATTGCAACACAGGAGTCGATTACTTTTGTCTTTGTCAGTATAATTGACATTGCCACGAAAGCTGTCATGGAATATATAAGTGAGGTTGAAAGCCCTTTATCGATGTATGTAAGAACGCTTCCCCACTTTCCGGTGATTGATAATAGGACAACAAAGCTGATCAGGATTGCTTCGTATACCGGGCGTTTCAGCAACGAGAACCATATAATAATAACTCCCAGCATTATGCCCAGATAAATAAATGCAGATGGCATATCTGCCCCTCCTTTTTATATTCCTATTTGGTTATAGGGATTATGCTATTATGGATATAGTATAACACGTATACCGCAAAATGTCAAGTATGAAAAGAAAAAAATAAAAAGAGGCTTGCATATTTGGCGATGGAATAGTATACTAAAATGTGGAAAAGGAGATGTTCGGTTATGAATTCAAAGCAGTTGCAATATGCGGTGGTTCTTGCCAGAGTAAGGAATTTTTCGCTTGCGGCAGAGGAACTGGGCATAACACAGCCTGCATTCAGCAAGCAGATAATAGCTCTGGAGAATGAATTGGGAATAAAGCTTTTTGAAAGGGGAGCTACTCCTCTTTTGCTCACTGCGGCAGGGGAGTTTTTTGCTGAGAAAGCAAAAAAGATTCTTTTTGAGCAGGAAACACTTTTGAAAACAATGGAGGGTTATAAAAGTGGAGAGTGCGGAAAGTTGACTGTTGGTATTGCACCGTTTCGGAGCCTTTATGTGATGCCACCTTTGGTTAAAGAATTAAAAAAGAGATTTCCGAACCTGCATATTACCTTGCAGGAACATGGACTTGACCAACTGGAAAAAGGACTTCGTGAGGGATTGTATGATTTTGCGATTATGAATCTTCCTGTGGACGACCCGGCATTTGAGGTTATTCCTCTTGAACCGGACTCTCTTGTTCTGGCGGTTCCCAGAGATATGGTACACTTGATTAAGTCAAATAAATCTTCAAAAAAGGTCAATCTTGCGGATTGTGAGGATTTGCCATTTGTTGTGGTTGGTCAGAATCAGGAGATGCGAAAGCTTTTTGAAAAGCTTTGTGCGAATGCGGGAATTGAGCCACAGATTTTTGTTGAGGTAACAGGAGTCACAACTGCACGTGAAATGGTCAGAGCAGGTCTTGCGGCAACGATTATTCCAAGACCCTTTTTGCAAAATGAGGACGGAAATGATTCTGTTGTGCTTTTTGAGCTTGAACAGGTGGAATACGTGCGCCAGCCGGCTGTTGTTATGGTGAAAAATCAGTATGTGTCGAAATATGCGGAATATGCAATAACAATTTTGAAAAAAGGGTAATGACACAGATTTCTGTATTACTGAAAGGTGTTTGAGATATGCAATGTTAATTTTATATCAAAAAGCGAGGTATTAAACCTCGCTTGATTGTCCCATAATGCAATAAACTATTTGAAGTTTTTGATATTTTTTACAAATATTTGGGAATTTAGATTCAGACGTTTTTGAAATTAGATGCAAATGCCAGACCAAGCATCTTCAATCATTTTCATAACTGAATCATATTCAAGTTTTTGCAGTTGCATATCGTTTCCGTTTTCGTCAAGAATTTTAACTGTTTCACTAATTTTGCAAAGTGTTTTTGCAAAATCTTCTTTAGTGTCATCCATAACATGAAGTCTGAAAATTACTCTGTCAAGAGAACTTGTGGAGGAAATTTCATCTCCAACAAATTTGAACTGACGGTTCTGAAGAAGCTGCGGCATAGCATTGATTTCTTCAATTCCTTCAATTTTGCTGATTCGACCGGGTTTTAGCGGGATATAGTAATTACAGCAATATTTGCTGAATTTATAATTATCCTGGGTTTTTGCATCATAGCGTGTCATTTTTCCGGTAAGTGCAAATTCTATCATTAATTCAAGAGAGCTGATGCCGTTGAGCTTTTCGGCAAATACATAGAACTGTTCGCCACCCATCCGGAGTCCTGATTCATGGAAATAAAGCTTGCCGTTTTCTTCAAAACCCTGGAACATAATATTTCCGTATTTAATGCCCAAATCCTGTATAAGTTTTATGACAGCAGGTTCGGTGGTCTTTGTGTATTCATCAAGGAATTTGGGTGAAAACATATGGAACAGGCAGGAGGCAGCTGTGGACTTTTCTTCGTCAATTTTATATTTGAGGAAGGAAGACGAAAGACTGCAATATCCGTCCTGAACGGTGTAGTGAATAAAAATTTCATTTTCACTTTGCATATATCTTTCGCAGACTATCTTTTTGCTTTCAGATTCGGCGTATAATTGCTTATAATAGCTGATTAGTTCTTCCTCGTTATTGCATCTCATAATTCCGCGTCCGCCGCTTCCGTCGGCAGGTTTTACCATTACAGGATAAATGATTTTATCTAAATCTTCACGGTTGAAATCTATACTGATGTTATAGATTTCAGGCGTTGGAATGCCGTATTTTACACATAGTTCCTTGAATTTTCTTTTGTCGTTGGACACAATATCAAATTGCTCAAGCGTACCACAACAAGGCAAGCCTGCTTTTTCGCATATTTCAGCATAAAATGGCAGATGAGAGTCTGTCCATCCTACAAAAATACCATCAATATGATTATCTTTAATAAGCTTGACCATTTCATCTATTTGAGAAAAATCAACCATCCACTGTTCATCTGCAATTAACTTCGCAGGTGATTTTTCTTCCGGATAAAAGTTGGCAACAATGGTTTTTATGCCCATTTCTTTTGCCCTAAGCACTGCACAGGCAGCCAAGGATGAGCCATCAAGAAATAATAATTTTTTCCCCTCTAAATTCATGTGTAACCTCCCGAATTCACTAAATCAATATTTTTTTCCAAGTTTTTTAAGTATACTGTTAATTTCATTTCTGAAACCAATTTGTGAGGGTATCTGCCACACAAACTGTCCTCGTCTGTTTGCTTCCACCAAAATCCAGCCGCTATCCGTCAATGCAAGATCCCAGCCTGTATATCTGTTGCTTGGGATAACATTTGCTAACTGGTTAACAAGTTTTTTTGCCTCATCCCAACGAGGAAGCTGAAACCCAATAAGTCGTTCTTGTGTTTGGGGATGCGAAGTAAAGGTTTTTCCGTGCTCATCGGCGGCAGCAAAGACACAGCCGGTTTCTGTGTTAACCGCACATATTATGCCCCCTGCTCCTGCGTTATCTACATTTTTGCCATTTTGACCAACTCTGAAAAATGGATTTACAATAATGGTTTCGCCATCAAGCCGGATTGTAGGAACACGCACTGTATTTACCGAGGCGGGGTGAAGCTTGGCGATCTCCTCTACCTGAACAATCAGCTCTTCTATGATAAATTTGCCGTTGTATTCGGTGAGCATTGAAACAAACTTTTCTTTTGTCCAGACATAATCTTCGGACGTTATAATCTGGATGCCTCGACCACAGGACAAATCCAATGGCTTAATAATGAATTTTAAATGAGATGAGACGAATTCTTTAAATTGTTCAAACTGATTTTCGTTATCAAAAAACACAACTTCCCGACCATAAAATTCCTTGAACTTTCCATATGTTTTCCATTTATTATCAAATAATTCATCGTTTTTGTGGTTATTTAGTGTGCAGGCATAGCCCAAATGCTCCCAGTCTGCAACAAACTGTAGCCGTTCTGTCTTGCTTTTTTCACCAAAACGCAAGCACAAATATTCAGCAAAGCCAAAGCCATAGCGTGCATAAGTGTTTACCATATCGTTTATGTATTTTTCTTTGGCGTTTTCATTTTCAAAAGAAACTCCAAAATCACATAAGGTTTTAGCGGCAACCTTTTTTAGCTTATTTCTTTTCAACACACCGCCAACAACCGTATAATACAAATACCGAATAGCTCTGTTATTTTTAATTGTTTCTTTGTTCACTGTAACACCTTCTCGCTTTCATTTTGAGGGTTTAATTTCATACTGGCTCTTTCAATATGTAAGCTAACGGGTTGCTGCTCACCTTGACCTATGCCCTCTCTTTTCAAAACTTTGGCAACTGTCCAAAATAAAATTTTAACATCTAACCCAAAAGAAACATTATTTACATAATTGACGTCATATTCGAATTTTTCTTCCCAGGACAGATTATTTCGTCCTTTGCACTGGGCAAGCCCTGTGAGTCCCGGGCGAACTTCATGACGTCGTCTTTCTTCCGGAGTGTAATAATCCAAATATTTTACGGTTAATGGACGTGGACCGATGATTGAAATGTCTCCGGTTATAATATTTATCAGAGACGGCAATTCGTCTATTGAAAGTGAGCGTATAATGCGACCGTATTTATTCAGGCGGTCTTTATTGGGTAGCAAGTTACCGTTTTCATCTTTAGCATTGGACATGGAACGGAATTTAATAAGATTTATTATTCTTTCTTCACCTGTTGCAGGATCAATTTTACCCGGGCGCTTCTGTATGTAAAATGGATTGCCTTTCATCATAATTGCTCCAAGTATAATAAAAAGCAATAAAAAGGGAGAGAGAACTATTAATGCAAACAGGGATAGAAAAAAATCTAAAAATCTTTTAAAAAACTTAGTATACATTATCTGTAATCTCCTTTTATGTTTGGCTAAGAACTGCTTTATTTATTCTTGAAAAAACAATTTATATTTTGGGCAATACGGCTCATATCTTCGGCGGTGTATCTTTGGTCACAAATAAGAGACAACTGTGAGGAATATATCTCTTTGGATGCATCACTTATGTTGTTATGAAAGGATGATAACGGCCAATGGACAGGACAATAGATTTGTTGAGATATAAGATATTTTCTTAAAGCATCTCTCAAAGAATTGCTGATAAGCACAGGTACACACAGCGGTACATCGTGAGACCCTACTTTCGGAAACATAGGAGTAATTGACTTAATATCTGAAACTGAATTAAGCAATACTTCTGCGTTTTTTTGACGTTTTTCTTTGATGTAGTTTTTGTCAAGCCCAATTAATGACTCGATGCTTTCGATGGTTGGAAAATAATCAAGATAGTCGTTTTCAAGAAGCGTTTCCGCATCAGAAAATTTATCTAAAAAGTCTTGTTTATTTCCGATTGCTGAATGAATATATATCTGTTTTTCTTGTTGCGCTTCTTTGCGTAATCTTTCGTACTTTTCATGCAGCTGTTTTTTTTGAGGAATAACAAAACTGCCATTTGTTTTTATTGCGGTTGCGATTCCCGTGAAACCTGACCATTTTCTGAAACTGGTAAAACTGTAATTTGCTATGGAGGGGTTTTTGTCATATGTTAGCCACGAATGCGTTAAGTCTTCAATAGTTATGCACCCCGTGTCTTTAATTTTTTGCATATCACCCATATTTTGGTTTTCATAACCAAAAAACTTTATGTAGAAAAAAATATCATTTTTGTTGATTTGTGGAATGGAAGCTGACAAACACTCATTTTTATACTGTACATCGTAAAAACAAATGGGTATGTTGTTTTTGACAAAAGGTTCAATCATTGAGTGACAACAAAAAGAAGGTATATGGGCAGTGTTGATGTTGTTTTCTGCTAAAATATCGCGCAGAATAAAATCCAGTGCGGTTCTTCCGGAAAGAAAAAAACGACTTTCTTTTCCTGAAGATTCGATTGTCCAAAATTCACTTCCAATTTCCATGACAGTTGCTCTCCGTATCGGTTGTTATAGTATTATAATATTGATATTGTTATCGACACCTAAGTATATAATAGCATATATTTTCCTTTTAGTAAAGCCCCAATTTTAATTCCTAGAATGTACGTAGAATGGGAAAGCTTTAAATGTATTTTATTATTGACGAAAAGCGAAAAAGATGGTATAATATAAATTAATTTTATGGGAATGTTGTAGATGTATAGATGTTGGATTGGGGTGAGAGGGTGTCGTTGCAAGTGTTTACCTTGGAGAATATAGAGCTATGGGACAAAATAGTCAGGTCTTTTGAAAAATTCGATACGTATTGGCTCAGCGGATATGTTAAAGCATTCGAAATTCATGGGGACGGAACACCGTTGCTGTTCTTTTATGAGGATTTGGATTCCAGAGGAATTAATGTTGTGATGAAACGTGACGTGTCTGAGCTTTTGTGTTTTTCGGGCAGGCTTGAGGCGAACACTGCGTTTGATTTTTCGACGCCTTACGGTTACGGCGGTTGGCTTATTGAAGGTAAAAATTCCCAAAAGCTGTTTGAAACTTACGAGAAATGGTGTATGGATAATAATATTGTCAGCGAGTTTGTGAGGTTCCATCCTGTGATCAAAAATCACATATCGGCGTCTGCTTATGAAACAATTGAATTGGGAAAAACTGTGACAGTTGACACGGCTTCCCCTGAAGTGATATGGAATAATATTACAAGTAAAAATCGAAATATGATTAGAAAAGCTCAAAAGAGTGGTATTAAGATATATTCAGGAAGACATCCTGAGATATATACGGTTTTCAGAGAAATATATAACGGCACAATGGACAAGGACGAGGCAGACAGTTATTATTATTTTGCTGAGGAGTTTTATGAAAGTGTGTTGAATGATTTGCCACGCAACGCACAAGTTTTTTATGCGGTGCTTGATGAAAAAATCATTGCGGCATCAATTATGCTCTTTGCTAATGGAAGGATGAACTATCACCTTTCAGGCTCGGTTCGTGAGTATTCCAACCTTGCGCCAACGAATCTTTTGCTTTATGAAGCGGCTCTCTGGGGCTCGGCAAACGGATATAAGAGTTTGTATCTGGGAGGTGGCGTCGGAAGCGGTGAGGACAGTCTGTTCAAGTTTAAAAAGTCCTTTTATAGAGGCGATGACCTGAACAGTTTTTGGATTGGTAAAAAGATTTTTAATATTGAGATGTATGAAAAACTGGTTTCAATGCGTGATAACATTGAAAATGCCGGATTTTTCCCGAAATACAGAGGGTAGGTAAAATCGGAGGATTATATGAAAATATTATATGTAACGACAATCGGTGGAACCATGAGGTTTTTTAAAACCTTCATAAAAGAGCTTATTGATGCAGGGCATACTGTTGACATTGCCACCAATACTAATCTTTCTCCAGTTGCGTCATATTATAGTGAGTGGGGTTGCAAGGTGCATAAGATATCTTGTTCTAGATCTCCCCTTGAAAAGAATACCCTTAAGGCGATTTCAGAAATTAAAAAGATTGTATCGGATAATCAGTATGACATTGTTCATTGTCATACGCCCATTGCTGCCATGTGCACTCGTCTGGCTTGCAGAAAGGCAAGAAAAAAAGGAACAAAAGTTTTTTATACCGCACACGGCTTTCATTTCTATAAAAAAGCACCGTTTAAAAACTGGATGATGTTCTTTCCGATTGAGTGGCTTTGTTCATTTATGACGGATAAGATTATTACAATCAATAAAGAAGACTTCGTTCGTGCCCAAAAGCGTATGCATGCAAAAAATATATGCTATGTACCAGGTGTAGGTTTTGAAACGGATAACATTTCGACTGACCATGCGGGTAGGGAAAGTAAGCGTAAAGAGCTTGGAATTTTGGATGATAGCATAGCTGTTTTGTCTGTAGGGGAACTGAATGCAAACAAGAATCACGAGGTTATACTCAAAGCAATTTCCAAACTGGAAGATAAGAATATAGTATATGTAATTTGCGGAAAAGGGAATAAAAAAGAATATCTTGAAAGCCTTGCAAAAGAGCTTGGCATTGAAAAGCAACTTATTTTGGCAGGTTATCGTACGGATGTTGCAGAAATATACAAGAGCTGTGATATATTTGCTTTTCCTTCAAAACGCGAGGGCCTTCCTGTGTCTGTGATGGAAGCAATGGCTTCGGGATTGCCTTGCGTTGTGTCGGATATTCGTGGAAACCGGGATTTGGTTCTGGACGGAGAAAATGGATTCTTATGTAAACCTACGGACGTTGACAGTTTTTCGGAAAAGATATGTAAATTGGCGGAAAACCCAAATATGCGCGAATCGATGGCATTTGCCGGAAAGACAATGGTAAAAAAGTTTGACCAGAGTAGTGTTATGCCTGAGATGAAAAAAATATATGGAATTGTGGGAGGCAAAAAATGAGTAAGCCTAAGGTTTCTGTGATTATGGGAATATACAATGGTGAAAAAACTATGAGGAGAGCCATTGATTCTATTATTGAACAGACATTTACTGATTGGGAATTGGTTGTTTGCGATGACTGTTCAACTGATAAAACCCTTGAGATTTTGAGCGAATATGCTGAGAAGGATGAACGCATAAAAGTAGTAAGAAACGAAAAAAATTTGCGTTTGGCAGCAACCCTTAACCATTGTTTGAAAGAAGCCAAGGGGGAGTATATTGCACGTATGGATGCTGACGATATATGTTTGCCGGAGCGGTTTGAAAAACAAGTGAAATATCTTGATGTACATCCTGAAATGGCAGTTGTAGGTACGGGATGCATTATTTTCGATGAGAATGGTGACAAACTTGTTCGCGGAATTGGGTGTGAATATCCTCTGAAGAAAGTTGTAAATAAATCAACGCCGTTTATGCATGTAACCATTATGATGCGAAAATCTGCTTACGATTTGCTTGAAGGGTATCGAGTATGTCCGGAAACAATGAGAGCAGAGGATTTGGATTTGTGGTACCGTTTTAGGATGGCGAAGCTTGACGGATATGTCATTCAGGAGCCACTTGTGAAAGTTTGTGAGGCTCTGGAAGATTTTAAAAGAAGAACAGTTAAAGCTGCGTGGGGAATGGTGAAGATTAATAAAAAGTATCACCGTTTACTCAAGATACCATTTAAGTATCGCTGGTATATATACAAACCGTTGATATCTGCTCTTTTGCCTAATAGATTAATGGCATGGTATCACAAAAAAAAGTGACACAAGATTTATTATGAAAGGAAAAAGAGAGTGTGTTTTCAAATCTTACAAGCTTGTTTT
>JAZNLK010000087.1:0-3396 GCA_045579055.1 Clostridia bacterium | reverse complement strand
TTGACAAGGTCAATAAACCTTGTGCAATTGTCGTAATACTGTACGTACTCGTACTTCATATTACCGCTTTTCTCACTGTGTACTTTTCAAACATCACTGCTTCCTCTCTGCGAGGAGCCTATCTATCTTATCACACCATTCGTACTTTGTCAAGTCTTTTTTACAAATTTTTTTAAAAATTTTAATAACTTTTCACAAACCATTTTTCTCGGTGCAACTCGTCTATATTAACATAATGTTAAAGGTTTGTCAATAACTTTTTTAAAAAAATTTTCATTTTTACTTTGTTGACAAAAACCCAATTTGTGTTATACTTGTTTTATTACATTTTGAACAAAAGGACACATATATGATGGTAAAAGGAAGTTTCATTCATAATGATTTAATAGAAGACGATATAAGAAAAGTTCTCGGTGATACAGACATTTCAGATCTAATTTTACTTGACAGCATTAACTCCACAAATCTTTACGCAAAGGAGCTAGCCTTAAAGGGTGCAAAATCCAACACAGTTGTGATTGCCAATCACCAAACCGCAGGCAGAGGACGTCTGGGTAGAGAATTCTATTCTCCTGAAAACACCGGACTTTATATGAGCATACTCATTCGTAATGAGCAGGTCACCCTTGACCCTTCAGCATTCACTGTTGCGGCAGGCATTGCTGTTTGCCGTGCAATTTCAACACTATGCGACAAAAAGCCTCAAATCAAGTGGGTTAACGACATCTTTTTTAACGGCAAAAAAGTCTGCGGCATTCTCGCAGAAGCAGGCACGGAATCCGGTGTTCTTTCCTATATAATATTGGGAATCGGATTGAATATATCCACAGAAGTATTTCCCGGGGAATTAAACACCATTGCCGGTTCTCTTAATACCACAGTCAGCCGTAGTCTTATTGCCGGGGAAATAATCAAAGAATTTTACAGATTGATACCGTTGTGCGGAAGTCAACAATTGATTGACGAATACAAACATCTTTCTTTGGTTTTGGGCAAAAAAATAAGTTTCACCAAAGACGGTGAAACTTATTCAGGAATTGCAACTGATATTAATATAGAAGGAAATCTGATTGTCAGCCTAGAAAATGGCGAAAATATCACACTGAAATCAGGTGAAGTAAGTCTTCGCAGTGAGACCTTCGCAAAATAACTCTTGCTAGAAGAACGACTTGAGGAATTCCTCTTCCGTTCCGTCATATTCCGCAAGTGCAAGGAACTCTGTTCCCGCCTGATTACCCCAGCTGTATGTTATTACAGTTTTTCCTTCATATGTACAGAAATCCATATCACTGTCATTGCAGTTGAAGGCATTTTCAATAAACTCTTTTTGTTCATCAGTAAACCTCTCAGGGTGCATCAACTTTTTATCTTCATCAGAATACATTATTATCGGATTATAAAGACCCATTTCGTAACTTGCCAAATCCTTTGTGCGAACTATATATGGTGCGTAGTGAAACAACGGGAGAGCTTCAAGATATACGATATAATAATATCCGTCGTAGTATCTGATTGAAGGACAGGCAGTATAACGTTTTGGTGAGTAAACATATTTCGTGGGGTCAAGGAGCTTCCAATTTTTGAGGTCAGAAGACTTTGCAAAAATATTCGTGAAGCCGGCACCCACAGCAGGATTTGTTCCGTGAACCTCAATCGCCATAATATAGCCGTCATCAGCTTTGCATACCGAGGTGTTGTAAATCTGAAAATCATCCGAAAGGGTTATTGCAGTCTGAGACTCCCAGTTCTGCAAGTCGGATGACCAGAAAACATCAACAGATGTTCCGCCACCGTTGCCACGGACACCATGAGCATAAACAACCCCATTTTCGGTATATGCACAACCAAAAGAGTGGTCAATTGCAAAGTGCGAAGACACTTCTTCCTCGGTTTTCATATCCACAAGGTGATAATAACCATTATCCTTGGATGTGCCTGTTCCGCCACCCCAATTTTTGTTTCTTATCCATTCAAAGCGCAGAAGTTCCCCGTTAAAAACTAATGGTGTTGACTCAACCACACCGATTTTGATTGTTCCCAGTTTCTTTATATTCTTTTCCCTTAGCGGAACTTTTTTTGTTTTTATCGTTTCTTTGCATGCTTGATAATCCATCATATCACCTCATAGTTGTTTTGTTGAATAAATTATACATCCTGACATTAGAAAAATCAACCTTTTTTTAAATTCCCGAAATTTTTCCTTTAACCCTTTCGCAAGCATTCACTGTCCGTTTTATATCCCACCTGTTTTTGTATACTTAAAGTATAGAAAGGGGATATGAACCATGAAAAATATTTACGAAATAATTGCAAAAAACGGACATTACGAAGTATACAATGATAAAAATGAATTTATTCTGAGCGGAGACACCTATGCCGAATGCGAACAGGATATTGACGAACTGCTCACAGAAGCATAAACAAATTAATGGGCTTCGGCATACGCCGCAGCCCATTTTTCATATTCAGTTCCTACCAAAGAAATCTCCGAAGTCACGTCTCAGGTCGTCTTCATCATCCTCAATTTCCTCGTCATATTCAAAGTCTTCATCCTCATAGAAACCGTCACGGTCATCAAAATCGTCATCATATTCTTCGTCATAGTCATCATCATCGTCCCACCCGCTGCGGTCTCCGCCAAAAGCTTCATCAGGAAACAACTCCTCAAAGCTAAGCATCTCAGGGTCATCAGACTCTTCCATAGCCAAATCTATGTCCAAAGTATTGTAATCATCGTCCATATCAAGACATATGCCGCAACTGTCACAAACCTTTTTAGGGTCAAGATCGCACATATTGCATTCGCCGCAGTTGTCGCATATTTTGTTGTCATATAAAATACATTTCTTGTTTTCCATAATTAACCCTCATATGCTTTCCTGCGAAGAAAGCTCAACGCCACATTTTTTCAGTGCTTCATATGCCTTGTCCATATTATCAGTTCGAATAGCAACCCTGCCGGTTGCGGCAATCTCACCAATAAAGGAATATACATATTGAACATCGATATTTTCTTTGGCAAGATATGAAACAATATCATCAAAGGCACCGATTCTATCCTTCATAACAGCCACGATAACATCAGTAGTCTGAGCGGTGAAGCCCGCATTTCTTAGTGCCTCTGCCGCTTTTTCGGGGCGATTTAAAATTAGCCTCAAAATACCGAACTCCACAGTATCCGCAACGCTGAATGCACGGATGTCGACGCCTTCCTGACGCAATATTTTTGTTATTTTTCCCAGTTGTCCCGGTTTGTTTTCAACAAAAACCGAAACCTGTTTTACAAACATTATTATTCCTCCCTTTCAATAACAGCAGTAATAAACCGAACCACCGTCTCAAAATCCGACTTATTTACCCTTTGAGGCCCACCGTCATTGCTCAAAACCGGTATTC
>JAZNLK010000086.1:0-5351 GCA_045579055.1 Clostridia bacterium | reverse complement strand
AAGGTGCTTCTGCATTGCAGGAGATACCTTTGCTTGATACTTCTTTATTTCCTCTCCAAATGCACGAATAAACTGCATTATAAACATTTCACTTTTTTCATTTCCGTTTTCGTCAACTTCTCCCGTAAATACCATATCCATAGGCTCACAATATTTGAAAATCTGTGACGAAATATCGCTCTTGAAAATATCGTTTAATTCATCTTTCAGTGCTTGCTGATATTCCGCATCAATGTCTACAATAGCACCGACTTTTTTTCTCAAAGACGCAATTTCTTCTGCCGACATATTTTCAATTTGTGAAAAATCTTCAATGTTAAGGTTTATGTTTATTCCATCTTCAAATTGAGATTTATATTTTTCAACGTTAATCTGCTTTGTCCTTGTTTCAATAGAATTTTCAAAATCCATAACTCTTTTGATAAATTCTCTGTCGCTTGGATTGAAATATATTGTTTCTATATCCCCATTATCAAACTCAATCGGAAACGCAACTTTACCTGTGCTTAACTTCATAATAAATACCTCTCTTTATATCCTCATTAAAATAATTATACCGCCCTACCATATAGGGCAAGGCGGTATTATTGTTTGTTTTTACTCTGCGCTATCGGGAGTAAACGTAATTGTTTCTCCATCTGTCTTAGGCATTGTGCCTGTAGTGGTCTTGTTTGCGTAGTGAATATCGACGGTGAACCCGAGATAGCCTCCCGCCTCGCCCTCAAAACTGCCTATGCTAATCATAACATCTTCTTCAAGTCTTGCAAGGCAAGTATTCTCATCTGTTCCATCCGCAAACTCAAACTTTTGAAGCATCTTTACTGCATCAATCTTGGAAGTGTCTCTCTTAAACCAAGCATCAAAAAGCATCTCGGCAAACTTGCTACCCTTGCGGAGCTTAATTGCAACACCGCTTTGTGTAGGCTGTGCTGTGCCTCTCTCCATATCAACATACCCAAGCACGTCGGTAGTCTTTTCTACATCTTGGTTTTCCTCGACAGTCCAAGACTCAACGCCACGACCCTGCAATTCCCATTCGGGTGCAAGACCGCTTTCCGATACATCGGCATATATCTTAAATCTCTTGGTCTCCACCTTGGGAGCCGCATAACTGTTAAATTCTGCCATTATCTGTATTTCCTTTCATCAATATTGTCCGCTTTGCAAAGCGTTGTTTAGTGTGCGTGTTAATTTGTCAAGCTGACCTGCTTCTGCCGCCTTTATATCCCATTCATAAGTGGAATATGGGTTTTTGTGTTGGAAATTGAAATCCCTGCCATAATAAACCCTTGCAGAATACGGCTGAATATAATGGATTTTGAACGGATATAATTTAGCCGTACTTGACATTGTGTTTGTGTCCCTTGGCTCATATGGTTGTATAAGCCTTTTCCATTCGTTACTGACAAGAAGCCCGAAACGGTCATTCTGCACCTTTGCCAAAATCTTCGGCTCGTTAAGGTCAATCCTCACATTCATATTCTACTGTCTTTCTCGGCTCAAATATCGCCTTGTTGACATATCTTAAACGAACCGTTATAAAATATCCTACCGTGTTTTCTTCGGGGTTCACATAGCGGATTTGGGGCACAAACGGGTTGCACTCAATAGATACAATCTTCTCGTTAATATCGGGAAAATTCTTCTCATCGTTCTGCACCTTTATCCAATCGCAAATGCTTGTTACTTGTTCAAGCGTAAGCACATTTTCATTCCTTGTCGGCGCGCTATCATCGTTCACATCGTACCACTCATAGCAATTTATTTGGAAATCCTCATAAACTGACGGATACGGCACAATCTCACAGTGATAATCACCAAGCGTGTCAATGCTTTCTTGATATTGGTGTGTGGGTGACGCCCCCTGCGGAAGAATAACTCTAACCCCTATATCTTCCGTTGCCGCTATGCTCCATAAGTCAGCAAGTTCGGGGCATTGACGGAAATATTCAAATAATTTTGCATATTTGCTCATTCAATACCTCCAAAATCTCCGACAGATATTTTTTTCTTTCTGCCTCGGTTTCAAACTCGCCTTTCCACTCGTTGTCAAATTCTTTTTCATAGACAACATTATCGCTTCCAGCCTCTCCGAGTTCTACTGTCAAATATCCAAATCTCAAGCGAACATACGCAACATATTCGCCATTCAAAAATACGTCATACTGCTCGGGGCATCTTTCACAAGTTTTTACAAATTCGTAACCCATTCAATCACCCCACATTCGTTATGGTGACATTGTCAACGCTCATTCCGTGAATGTTAGCCGATACAGAACGCACCACAATGCCGTTGTCTTTGTACTTCTCTTGCAATTCTGCAAATTCTCGGCTCGTCGTCACAATATCGTCAACCTCCGACAATACGATGAAATCACCCACTTGCACCGTATAAAAATCCTCACGAATATCTACGGGCAATTTGGCATATTCAAGCGGTGTCTTGTATCGGTCAATATCTTTTGATATAACCGTAACCGCATTGACTATGTTTTCAATCGTTCCGTCCGCCTTGCTAACGATACCGCCTTGAATGTTGCACAAATCAATTACAAATCGGTCGAAGTGTCTTTCCTCAACGGCTGTTTTTGGAATGTCATTGTAAATCGTGACTTTGTGTTTCCACAAATCCGTCATACCGTCCATTCGAAAAGGCGGTCTTGTATTTTCAGTTATCGGTATCTCAATTTCATTGTAGCCATATTTGACTTTAAATCCGACTTTCATCGCATAGCACCTCTATACATCAAAGGCGTTCCACAATCGTCCTTTTCGGTTGCCAAATATTCATAAACGATATTGAGCATTTCTGCATTTATTTCATCGGTGGTTTTCGTTGCGTAGCTTTCGCTTTCGCTAACTCCACCTGCTGATTGGCTTTTGCTTGTAACTGTCTTTCCACTCGCCATATTGCTTGCAAGGTATTCAACTAAATCACGCACGCACGCTTTAACCCTCTGTGATACCTCTAAAACGTTCTGTAATCGACTTTGTGTGTGCAGGTCAACAAATCCACACGCCCTGTCTATATTGCGATTAAAGGCGGTCAAAGAAAGCTCACCGCCCGTAGAAATATATTCTTCATAGGTTAGATATTGCATAATTTAACCGCCTTTCGTTAGATGCTATTTATAATTGTGTTGTAAATATCAGCCTTTAACATCGAACTGTCAACACCTTCAATGTTATTTGCCTTCGCATATTCAAGCAATTCCGCTTTCGTCATACTCGACAAATCGACATCTTCGGCAGGCTCATTTGACAGTCGCATTATTCCCCCGCCGTTACGGTTGCGATGAACAGGCTGTCGGGATTATATAGAACGGGCATAAACAGACCGCTTGCCTTAGTCCAAAGTACGGCGGGATCCTTCTCTGCCCACTGGGACACATAGACGAAGGGAGAAACGCCGCTACCCGAAACATCCATAAAGTTAGCCGCATCAAGCTCAGGAGGATCGCCCCAAAGACCTACACCCATACGACCTGCGGGGTTAGTCGCGAAGAACGTCACCTTGTCGTCAGGGTAATATCTTGCGGTAGTAATCTTAGGTCTGCCCGTGGCGATATCTACATCAGCCGAAGAACCGTATGTGAGGTCGTTTGTGATAACGGTATTGATGCCGTATTCCTCTTCAAGATATGCTTCAAGAGCAGATCCACGAACCAGCGCACCTGCACCATAGTTGCCGTTAATTGCTTTCTGTACAGCCTCATTGCTTCTCATCTTGGTAAGGTTCTTACGAGAAGTGAGAATACCAGTTAAAATAACGCCCTTTGAAGCCGCCGCATCAACAATAGCCTGAATCTGTGCAGGAACATCAGCACTTGCAGAAAGGTCAAGGGTAAATTCCATATTTTCAGAAGCTACGCCATAATCAACAGTTAAATCAAGGTTGTTCTCCTTGATTGTAACCTTACCAGTTGCCATAAGCTCATTCTTTGCAACCTTTGAACGAGTAACGACTTGATCGGCAAGACGAATACCATCATTCAGAACATAATCGAGCATTTCGTCCTCACGAACGCCGCTACGAAGCAATGCTCTCATTCTCTCAGACTGATTGATCTTGACCTTAATAAGTCCCTTTTCTACATTGTGGGTATCAACGGGCATTCTAAAAGTCGTTTGGCTTTCTGTGTCGAACCCGTGGAACTGAGCCATCACAGGAATTTGATATTCAGCCGCAATGCTGTTCCAAGATGCCACAAGGTTGTTTGTTCTTTCATCACCGAAAAGACGGTCAATAGGGTCATTGGGTCGATTTACGTTAAAACCAACCTCAAGCCAATCTGTTTCAGGCACAAATCCAAGAATATTATCTTTCCACATTATGCGTTACCTCCAATCAATAAGGGCGTGTGATTTCGGGTTCGTCTTCATAAACGATACCGTCAATTTCTGCCGCGTTTTCAACTCTTTCACGATATACTTTTCCTGCTGTAACAATAGATGCAGGTTTTGCTCCGTTTGTTACATCAATATCCTCGTAAACAATTCCTGTGGGTGCGGATGTGCTGGGAAAAAGACTTCCCATAGGTACAACCTTTCTACCGTCTGTTTCTCTCACGGTGCCTGCGTAACCGTCACCGCCTACTTGATATGTCAGCCTTGTGCAATTTTCATTGTCTGCCAAAAACCAACCGGGAGCGAATGCTTCGCCCTTATCTTTTCCATAAAAAGACATATTAGTTATTCTCCTTTACTTCACCATATAAATTAGTGTGATATTTCTTTGCAAGTTCAGCCGCACGGCTTCCATTGCTATTTGAACCGCTTCCTTGCGGTCTGCCCCCCTGCAACTTAACGGCTGTAACGCCTATAAATGCGGTGGCATCGTCTTTTATGAGATTGTGGAAAATCTGTTCGTCAGACAAAGACTTATTATCTTCAAGTTCAATGGCTTCACCGAATTTTTTAAGATAATCAGCCTTGATTGCATTGTGGCTAAATGTCTTTTCACCAACAACGGCTTCAAATCTCTTATTGATGTTTTCTGTCTTTTCAGCCAAAATTCTGTCTGCCTCTGCCTGTTTTGCTTTCGCCTCATTGTCAGCAACAAGTGCTTCATACTTTGACTTGTATTCTTCGGCACTTGCATTGTTTGCTTTCAAATCTTCAAACTCTTTTGAAAGATTGTCAAGGCTCTCTGTCTTTTCTTTCAACTCTATTTCAAGTTTTTCTCTCTTTGCCTTATCGGCTTCAATTTCCTTGCTTCTTTCTGCGAAGATTTTTTCAGCGACTTCCTTTTCCACGCCTAAATCTTCCAAATACTTTACTGTAATTGCCATAATTACCCCCTGCGTTTAAGTCCTTTTTAAGTGAGTATCTTTGCACTCCGCTTGACTGTT
>JAZNLK010000085.1:0-12791 GCA_045579055.1 Clostridia bacterium | reverse complement strand
TTGGTCTTTTGTTGCTGCCATATTACAATACTAATTATGTCCAACATTAGGGAAGTTGTTATTCCTCTGTCCCTTCAATTCTGCTATGATATGTTCCAAACGCTCATATTCAAGTCTTCCACTTTCATAGCTTGTATCAATGCAATCCCTACAGAATTCCATTCTCCTGATTTTTTCTTCCAATGTTTCCTTCATGGTCATTATGGTATAAGTTTCATTTGGTTTTCCGGAACTCCGATCATTGTCCAGTTCTTTCCGTCCTTCCCTTTGTAATCTACGGAATATTCTCTCTCGAATGTACACAAGTTGTAATCCCAATCCTTAACTGTACCGGTTATCACTTTGCCCCTGCATTTTACAGTAACCTTCTGTCCTTTGCTGAATAATGGTTTCATATAATTTCATTTCTTTATTATCACAGCACAAAGGTATGAATAATAAACGATACTACCAAATAATAATATATAAATAATTAAATAAAGATAAAAATAAAAGTGTATATATCTATATAATTATATAAGTTTTACTTGGAAATCTTCATTAAGAAGCATGGCTCTCTGGATTGTATGCCCGTCTTTGGTATGGAATTCCTTTATTCCGGTTTTCCTCTGCGAACAAAGCATCTTCACATCTTCCACTGTTGTTTTTCGTCCGAAGATGTTCCTCCATATTACGAAATCACATTTGACGAGCATATTACGGAAATTACTGCAATTATATCCCTTTACTCCGGCATATATGAAACCTCCGCATTTAGGACACTTGCATATTTTCCCGTCAAGGGTGAAGTTACCGTTCTCCTGTAACACCAGACAGGATGAAAATTCTTTTCCGTTGGCAATAAAGCCGTCAAGTACTTCTGTCCTCCCGTATTCGAGGCATTCTTCCGCTTCGGGTATGGATATTTCCCTTCCGCAAATTTCTTTCGGAATCCATACACCACAATGTTCATTCTCTTCCTTGAAGAAATTTTCACAAGCATACCCTTTCTGCATTTCCTTCACTTTACCTCCACATTTGGGACATCTGACGCTCAGAATGGCATTTTCACCCACGACCTTTATCTTATTGCCGACAAGTTTCAGTATGGCGGTAAAGGGTTTCCCGTCCAAGGTATGAAAATTACGCTTCCCTGTTTTCCCTGCTGTTATAAGTTCCACAGCATCGTCTTCTGTTAGTACATATCCGTCGTATGACTGGAAAATTGTGAATGTACATTTGTCCTGAAGGTTCTTGAAATAGTCACAAGTCCATCCTGCCGAACCTTGCAGCATCTGTCCTTTATGGCATACCGGGCATTCTCCGATTCGGTGAAGGACAACTTCCAAAGGCAAATCGTTCTGGTTCATAATATCATCGGCTCATTCTGTCAATATCCCTCTTTATCTGATTCTTGATGTTTTCACAGTTGACAAGCATATAATATTCCTTCGGTGCGAGATGACGGGCTATGTCCGCCCATCGGTACACCCTTATTTGATATTTCAAGGCTGTCAGGTTGCGGTTGATGGTGGAAAGTCTTCTGGTCACTTGTGTAAGGATCATGTTTCTTTCCGCAGAATTAAGAAGTACGCTCCCATCACTTTTTGTAACAAGTCCGCTGATATATCCGTACAATGCACTTGCTTCTTGCGTTATTTTGGAGTACTGTTTGGAAACGATGGTAGAGACGATTGCTCCTTGCGGATGTCCGACTATGGCGTCCGTACATCCTCTAAGATTGTTGTATATCTGAGTTATCAGATCTCCGCAACGGTAGATATCATATGCGTTTCTGATAATGCTCTGCGTTTCCTTCAGATAATTGTACATCTTTTCTTCATATTGTCGGATTTCATCCAACTGGACAGATATGCCGGTATTGATACCGATAATCTGCAGCTGTTTGTCGTTTTCCTTCTTCAACTGGTTTTCCAGTGTTGTCTTCTCAAGTGCGACCGCTGCCGTCAGTGCCGGGTCAGTCTGTATCTGTGCCTTTGTCGTTTGTCCTATTGCCGCCAACAGAAAAAGGCATAATAATTTAGCGATTGGTGATTTCATAGATTTTCTTCTTCTCTTTACATTGTTCGACATGGGTACTGAGGAATTCCACAATTCTTACGTTTTCCTGTATACCGAAAATTATCAGAATCGGATGGCTCTTGTCACCGGATGTTATGACCACTTCCTTTATCCCGAATATTTGTTGGATAAAGTTCTGCTGTTCTCTATAGTCTATTATCCGGTACAGTTCCATATAATCCGTTGTACGTTGGAAAATGCCTCTTGCAAACTTTATCTGTGTTTCCGAGATTGACCAGGTGATGGTATTCAGGTAATACAGTCTGCCAAGCAGATATGCGAAGCATCCTAATGATACTGCCAATCCGCATAGCATGAAGAATTTGTCCGGTAATCCTATGCATATTGTGGATACCGCCCATAGCAGCAAGCATCTGAATCCGTCAACGAACAGTTGCTTCATGGAAGGTTTCAGAATTATTTGGTTCATAATTTCCGTCCTCCCCGTCTTTGTTCCGATTCATATTCCATTTTCCTGTTCGCTTCCTCCTTTTCCTTTTCCCTGTTTCCTTCCTTTACCATCAGTACATCGTTCCAGTCCTTCATCGGCTCCGGAGCTTTCCATACCGTGAGTTTTTCCCTCAATCCGCTTCTTTCCCTGAAAGAATCATAAGAAAGCTTTTCCAATGGGACGGTAAATGCCTTTTCTCCTAAAGTAAAGCAAACATGTTGTCCGTCTGAAAATTCCTTTATCTGACATTTCAAGTCTTTTCCCGCCATGATTGAGGCTGTTCTGCAATCATAGATGATACCGTTCAGGTCATTGTCGAAATGTAGGACAGGTTCTGCGCCGGGAAAAGTTTCAAGCAGCTTCTTCATTTGTCCGTCTGCGAATGTTCCTCCGAATGAAACGAAAATACATTCATCCAGTTTGAGTCTAAGTCTGTTCACTTGTACAAACGCCATTATATCCAATGCACTTTCTGCAATATGGATTTCATGAATCAATCCGGCATGCGGATGTGTTCCGAGGTATGCCATCCAACACGCATTGCTTGAGTTCGTCCCCTTTGCCTTTGACTTGAAGTTGTTGTATCCTCTCAGCTCATAACCTGCTATATCATCATTTCCGGGAATACGATAGGGAAAGGCAAGGTTCTTGAAATGGTACTTGCTTTGCTTGTCATGTACCATCTCTATGGAATTTCGGAACAACTCTGCCGTTTCTCTGCTGATACCTCTTTGGGAAAGGAATTTCATGGCACTTTCCACATTACCCTGTTCCCTGTCATATCTGTCGATGTCGAAGTCATCCGTCATGTCTTCTTCTTCCTTGTATTTACCCAGGAAATTTTCAATTTTGTAGTCCGGGTCTTCCACCACATTGGCCAGACTTGCCAATACTTTGTTGATGGCATCTATTTCATTTCTTGCTCCAGCTGCCTGTGTAAAGGATGCAAGGTTTTCCCTGACAAAACTGATAAGGTCCCCGGAATCAACTTTCCCGGATAGACTTCTTCTCCAATAACCCTGTGTTGCATTGTCATGAGGGTTTTTTATATAGATACTGTCCAACTCACCGCCTTTCCCGTCCGGAAGAATGAAATGGGGCTGTGTCTTGCTTCCTTTCTTCAATCTGCCTTTCGACGGATCATACTTGTATCCGATATGTATTGCGGCATCAATGACACCGACACGTTCCTTGTAATATGCATAGTCATACTTCATATACCCATTCCTTTCTTGTTTTCTTTGTTTATGCGGAGAATCGCTTCATCCGCCTTTTCCTTTATTTTTCCGTTGGTTTCTGTGAGTTCCTTCATTATCTCCTCTTTCCTTTCTTGTTTTCCTTGTAGCTGAAATTCTTTCGAGCGGAAGTCCGTGTAAAGATTCTTGAGGTCATATTTGCTCAGGAATGTATCACGCTCCAAATTTAGGGTTTTATTTCCATATATATCGGAAATGCCTTGAAAACCTTTCCTTGCAATCCATTCCAGTTTTTCCCTGTCCGGAGAAATTTTTGTAGGAACCTTTTTCATTTCCCTGTCATTTTTCCGCTCCTTGTAGTATTCCTGGATACAGGACGGTTTGGTCACGTCTATCCTCACACCGAATTCATTGCCTTTCTTGTCTTTCAGCATAAGGAGTTCTCCCCTTTTTAATTTTTCTACATCTGCTGGAGATAGCTGCACCCCCTTTATCCATCTTGGCAGTCTTACATCATTCGCATTGAGAGAAAGTAGGTTCCCGTTCTCCATATACCAATATCTTGAATTCTTCCCGTCCTGTTTGAATACGGTCAGTCCTTGCTCCAGTGCTTTTTTCTCCGTTTTCTTCAGGGCATTGTCTTTCATCAGCTTGTCATATAGTCCGGTTTTTTTCAGAGTGACAAGTAAAATGATGGCTCCTGATGGTGATATGACGAGTCCGGCTGCGGCTATCAGTGCCAGTTTCTTCGCATTGGAAACCAGTTGTGAGTTCGTTGTACCCCCAGCCCAGCTTGTAGGAATAAAGAGTTTTCCTTTCCCTGCCGTTTCCCCTTGTGCCATACGGATATAGTTCATTTCATTTTCGTCAAGGAATCTGACGGCTTCTTCCGAATCCTCGATACATATTCCTTCCTTTGCCGTGAATTTACCCGATATGTTGATTTTACCGTCTTTCACTGTGTAATCAATATGGTTCTTCTCCAGTTCTTTCCGTCTTTTTGCGGTATTTTCCAAAACGAAGGTGAAGTTCTTTCCGTCGGTTTTCAATGTTTCCAAGTCGGTAAGTCCTAATTCTTCCGCAGTCCTTTCGTCTATTCCGAAACTCTCAAGCTGCTGTTTTAGCAACTCGATTTTTTTTCTTTCATCCATCCTTTCCCCGATGGCCTTTTCAATGTCCACTCCGTTTTCGGCCAGTATTTTCCTGCAAGTGTTCTCAATTTCCGTTTCAACGGATTTGGATGTTTCCACGAGTTCCTTTACCTTATCGGTATCTTCACAGTAGAAAAGTTCCTTTTCAGTTTCTTCCAGAATATCGGCCAGTTCCTTCAGATCTGCCGCTTTGAGGAATTTCTCCTTTTCTTCCTTTGAATAGTTGAAAAGGCTCTCGTCCAATTTTCCGTTCCTCATTACTATCTCGATGAGACGGTTTTCAAATTTTTCATCCATAAGCCCAAATATTATAATTATCTCTTCAATCCTCTTTCGGTCAGCTCATTTATACCTTTCGGGAAGTATTTCTCCGCCAGTTCCTCCTTTGACAGCTTTCCTTCAATGAATTTCTTCATTTCATTCTTCCTGAGTCTCTCTGCCGGTAGATAGTTCCCGTCCATCTTCACCCGTATCAAAGCCGTCCCGTCTGCAGTCGGTATGATGTCTATTTTCTGCCAGACTTTCCTGTTGTCCTCATACCCGATGAACGGTCTACGTTCATTGTTTTCAAGTATTCCCTCGTCGGATGCGGATTTCCATCCGATACCGTCCGATATGACACAATCAGCAAGTTTGACGGTCCTTCCGCTTGCCCTGTTAACAAGTTCGTTCAGGTAGCTTGCACTCATCATCATCCTGTTCTCCGTATCTTTTCCGTAGATGATGGCAGCACATCCTCCGGCTGTGATGGTAGTATCCGCCATATAGTCAGCAATCCTTTCAAGGTTGCTTTTTGACAGTTCGCTGACCGGTATATGAAAGTTCCCGAGCACTTTCATGTTTGCGTTCAGAACAAGGAATGCATATTTTTCCCTTTCTCCGAACCGTTGGGAAGAAAGGAACATGGCCACGTCCCTGCTGCATGTTATCTGCATCATGTCAAGCAGTTTGTATTCCTTATTGAATACCATCCGGTCGAAGGAGAATACTGGAATTTCCACCATATCCTCATTCTTCTGTCTTTCATCAAATACAAAGCAGTCCTGTATGCTGTCGCTGAATATTCCGTATGCACCGGTATCACTGTTTAGAATGATACCCGGTTGCAGCTTGTTCCCGAAAGATTCCTTCATCCGCATCCAAAGTTCCTTGTCTTCCATGGACGCAAGTACTCTTCCCGACGGATGGTTGTGAACCAGATATATTTTCTCCGGTTTGAATTTCTTGTTTGCTTTCACTGCAGCCGCTACATCCACTGCTGTCGAGAGCATGGAACCTATACCCGTTTCGAGAATGATACATTCCTTGCCTTTCGTCATGACGATGAAGGAATGTTCCGTACTCTTGCTTTCCAGTTGCCGGAATATCCATGCCACATCTTCTGCATTCCGGATCCTTTCCCTTCCCATGAATGAAAAGTTTCCTTTCAGAGTGAATACCCTTTCAGCATGTGACATGTTCCCCGGCATCAGTCTCTTACCGAAATCCTCGTCAAATGCCGTCATCCGTGAAGCGGTATTTCCTTTTCTATTCATGAACTTTGCATATTCACCTTTATGTACTTCTATGATACGGTTGATTTCTCCCGTATCGGTGACATTTCTTTTTTTCCTGTTTGCAAAGGCCGCCATTGACACATCCGTTGACCTGTCAGGCTTGAAGTTGCCAAGGAGGAACGCAACCTGTTTGTCGCTTCTTCCCTCCATCCGTCCGGTATTCCCTATATGATAGTCCTCCAGTACAAGATTCCCGTTTTTCTTTGGGGATTCCCTATACCGGTCTATTGCTGCTGAAAGCCATTCTTTCCAAATATTTTCCCTGTCCTTTTCTTCATATATGTCAGTGACGAGTATTTCCGTTTCCGTTTTCAACAGAATTACGCCTCCGTAAAAATTTCCCTTTTTCATAATCGACCTTCATTTATCTTTTCATTGTCCGTCTGCCGGCTTCTTCCATTCCGGAAGACATGTCTTTCGACGGTTTTTCCTCCCTTGCTCTTTCTGTGATGGAACCGGTGATGCTATAATGAGGGATTCTGCTTCCCTCGGTAATGATGCTGCCTTCCTTTACGGTTACCTCATTGCCTATTGTCGTACCGTTTCCTATTTTTGACATACTTTCTATACGTGTCTTTTCTCCTATAAAAAGATTGTCGCCCAGTTCCGAATGTTCCTCCACCTCTGAGCTGTTGTTTATGATGCTGTATCTACCTATGGTACAATGCCCTGCTATATGGCAGTTTTTCCCGATTTCCCCTCCTTCCTTGATGGTCACATCATTTTTCACGAAAGCATTGAAACCGACAAAAGAATCCTTCTCCATTGTCACATTTCCCAACAGGCAGGCTTTTTCCGCAACTATCGCCATATTGCCGATTTTGCATCCGCTCCCAATATATGCACCTTTATCG
Source organism: Clostridia bacterium (assembly GCA_045579055.1). Taxonomy (GTDB): domain Bacteria; phylum Bacillota; class Clostridia; order Monoglobales; family Monoglobaceae; genus SIG440. The sequence goes on along the minus strand of JAZNLK010000085.1, from coordinate 5,522 downwards.
ATGACCGCTTCATCCCCTATTGATGTTCCGTTTTCAATGGTGCATCCATCGCCGAGCATGGTCATATAGCCGAGTTTGACCGTTTCTCCTATGCGTATTTTCCTTTCTTCCAGTTCAGGCATAATTTCACTGATGGAATAGAATCGTCTTTCTCTCCAGTCATTCATGTTCCCCTCCTGGAGATACACTACGTTCCTTCTTGTATTTTCATCGTTTCTTTCCATCCTATCTTTTGTGGGAAACAACCCTTTCCCTATTGTTCGTCAGTTCTGATTCGAAATATTTTGCGGCAAGCAATATCTTGTCCTTTCCTCCGAGCATTTCTTCCTTGTCCTTTTCGGTCATTTTGCAGCCCAGTGTCGCTTTTCCGTCCAGAAAGCATCTTATGTTGATTTTTCCGTCCGATGACGGATAGAATCTCACATTTTCGATTCTCTTGTACAGGGGCTTTTCCTTATGGATTGAAAGGATGGATGAAAGTCTTTTCTCCTCCCCTTTCCGTATATCCATTCCTTTGATTATTTCCATCACTTCCCGGTACGGGACATTTTCTATCTGGAGATTGTCAAGCATGTCCGTCCTTATCGGAACCCTTACCCTTACCCCCTTCATGTCTTCATTTCCGTTCAGCATGACCGTAGCGGCATTCACATCCGACGGGTATCCCCTGTTTCCGAGCATATTGCTGTAATAGGTATGTGAATCCGCGAATATTTGGGAATAGTCTTTTGGAAGCAATGCCAGTGATGCTTTAAGTTCCCCGTATTGAACCAGTAAATCATTGTTGAAGTCGTCCAATAATCCGTCAAATTCCCGTTCCTCTTCATTTTGTGATTCACATTGTTCCATTTTAACAAGATGTGCAATGCTTTCTTTGGCAAGGTTTATTTCCACTCCTTCAGGGAATAATGAAAGTAATCTTTCAGTTACATCATTATTGTCGTAGAGGATGACTTCCTTCCCCTTTTCAATCGTTTCCAATTCCGCTTTCGGATATTTCCTGATGATTCTATCGAGGTAGTCATCGCCCGAAAGGACCAGTTCACACCTTCTGACCATTTCTTCCGCTATAGCCTTTGCTTCATTCTCCCCGAAAGCGGAGATGTCCACCTTTTTCTGTAGAACTTCAATGACGGAGAACAGATGTTCCTTTTCATCCGACAACTTCTTTGGCAAGGTCTGTTCAGTCAAGTAGAAGAAGTTTTCATTCTCCGCTGTGAAATTCCTTTCAATGAAATCACCGTCATCAAGTACAATTTCTTCTTTTTGTATGCGTTCATCAAGGATTCTTTCCGCTTCCGTACTGTTTTCCGCTTTGATGGAAATGTCCCTTGCAAGAAGTTCCGTTACGGTTATCTGATAAATCTTGTTTTCCTTCATGTTTCCGTTTTTGTACAGGGGGCGGAATTCCGTCCCCTGCCGGTTTTATCTTGAAATTCCTTTCTTCACTTCCTGTTTCTGCCCATCCAGCTCGTTCTTGAAATATTTTGCCGCCAGTTCCGCTTTACGCATTTCCTTGTCTTCCGGTGACATTTCCTTGAATCCCTCAAAGAAGGCTCTTGTATGTTGCGGTCTTACTCTTGTACCGGTCATCTGCACGCCGTCGATCTTGCAGCGGACAGCATAGGTCTTCCCGTCCTGCATCTTGAACACTCTTGCATCGGTAATCCTTGCCTTTGTTTCCGGTGTTATTTTGGGCAGCGGTTTCGGGAAATAGAGAGCCTTCAGCTGTTCCCTTCGTTTGTTGACTTCATCTATACCCTGTCCTTTCAAACCTTCGAAATACTGTTTCGTGTCTTCGTCGGACATCTGGCGAGTCTTGCTCCGTACACCGTTTTCCACAAAATAGACACCATATTTTCCATTGTCCATCTTATAGACGTTGATACCGTCCTTCATTTCTTTCTTAGATTCATTTTTTTCTTCCATATCCATATCTGTTTTAGAGTTAGAAATTCCATTTTCCTGTTGTATTGCAGCCATTCTGTCCTCTTTTTCCTTCAGCATCCTTGCTGCATAGTCTTCCAGTTCCTCTTCCGTCAGCCATTGCGGCTTTTCATCCAGGCTGTACCAGAATCCTTTCATAGCCTGTATCTGTTCTTCTACATTTTTTGCCCACAGCTGTTCTTCGGACCCGTGATTTTCAAGATAATATTTGCAGTCCTCCACCATTCTACCGAGAAGCATGTAACTATGCCGGACATCTCTTTCATCCGTCACAGTTTTTTCCTGTATTTCCCCTCTTTCCATGGTTTTGTTCTTTTCGTATTCCTCGATATCCATATATTTTTCAGGTTCATCGGAAATGATAGTCCTTCCAGAACATACATAATGTTTGCCTTCTACCGTTTCCAACGAATATCTCTGTTCTGCACCGGAAACGGGATTAAGTTCGATTTTGCTTGGAGGATTCAAAGGATCCAATGCCAGTTTTCCGTCATCTGCAAGCAGGTTACCTGTTCTTGCGGTTTCTTCTATCCTTGCCTTGTTCTCCGGTGTGAACTCCTTGTATATGGTAACTTGTCTGTCGCATGATATATGTCCCTTGTATTCGAGATCGCCCTCTTCCCAAAAGGAGATTCCGTTTCCGAGATAAGCGGAATGGAGCTTCTTTCCTTGTTCCGTCGATACATTCCTCCTCAGTTCTGCAGGCGGAAGATCGCATATGGCCACTTTCTCCCCTGCACGCACCAGTTTCGGCAGGAAAGTATCAAGCATCTCAGCCGGGAACGATGCGTAGGGTATCTTCCTTTCATCCCCGAAGTCCCTGTTGCTACGTATGATACCGAGCAGTTCTGCACATCTTATTGCATCCGCGTTGAAAACCTCATACACTTTCGTGTTCCTGAAAAGCAATATGGCGTTCGGGAAGCGTTTCTTCAGCGTTTCAAAGGAAAGCCGGTCCGTATTGTCATTGTCGCTTCCTGCTGTCCTTCTTGCAACTGCATCCTTGATGCTGAAATTCTCCAGCTCGGAAACTGAAGGAATACGTCTGGCGTTCTCTTCATTCCTTCTTTCTATGAATTCGCCTATATTCTTTATGGTGTTTTCCTTAATTTTTTCCCTTACTTCCTGGTTGCATACATTTTCCTGTATCAAGTTTGCCGCCTTGGAGACATCTCCGAGTATGCTCATGATGAATTGCGGTTGTTCCTTCAGCGTGTCTATCCATGATTGCAGATAGGCGACATTGTTATCCTGTATGGTGGAAGTCAGCCCCATAACATTCATGCTCAATGCCGCCGTCAATTCTGCAACCAGTTCTTCCCTTGCATAGCCTTTATCCCCGAAGGTATTGTTCATTTCCCTGTTCAACCTTTGCTCCGAACCTGTGGAATGGGCCATTTCATGAAGTAATGTCCCATAGAATTCCTCCCCGTCCTTGAATTGTTGTTTCAAAGGTATGGTGATGCTGTCTTTGGAAATACTATAGAATGCACTGTTGGATTTTGTCACGTTCACGGGACATATCCATGAATTGTTCTCCAGCATATAGTCCAGTTCCGGGCATACGGTCATACCTTCATTGTTGACAAGTTTTGAAAGATTGAATCTTTCCTTTATTTTCTCCCACCTTTCCGGTTTCACTTCCGGGAGCGTTGTCTGTTCCACATTGAAGACGTTGAAGTATTTGATGAACGGTACAACCTTATACCGTTCTTTCTCCGAATCAGAAAGTTTTCTGTAATCATCTATACTTATCCTTTCTCCGGATTCTCTGTCTTTTACTGAAAAGTTCCAGAAATGCACAGGAAAGGATGTTTCTCCTTTCTTTACGGAAACGCCTTCCTCCATTGCTTGCTTGAATGTCATATATACGGGTGTGGTATATTTCTTTTCTTCCTGCAACATGAGCAGCATAAGGCTGTTCCAGCCGCCATATGCTCTTCCGTTCAAGTTTTCAGGGAGTGCGGCAGCCGTACAGTTCAGCCAAGGCTGTTTCCAGTCAAGAGCCATGCTTTCCATTTTCCTTATCATCATTTCCGCAAATACGGTGATGTTCTTGTCTTCAATTCTGGAATTCTTCATGATAAATCCATTTTTCCGTCATTTAAAAGGTTCTTCCCCTTGAATAACCTTTTCCTCTTTCCTGTTCCCTTTCCATTTCTTTCCGGTATTCCCATCCGTTTTCGGAGGTCTGCCAATATCCTGTTGCACCCGGTGTTATTCTGTCCCATTCAACCAGTTTCTTAATTCTCCATTCGTCAAGGTCACCTTTGATGACCTTGAATCCTGTACGGTCATTGAGATCTACACCAACTGTTACGGTCGTATCTTCCATATGGATTTCGACAGGTTCCCCGTTCCGTAAGCGTTCTTTCTGTTCTCCACCGATCACTGCTTCCCCTATGGCATCAGGTATATGTATTTCACTTGCCTTTACATGCATGACAGTGTTCGTTTCCTTGTCAAGCTGGAGGTAGCACCGTTCCGTCCCGTTCCCTCTGTCTATGGATTTAACTATGGTTTGGTTGTCTTTAAGTTTTCCCAGTTCCTTCTCTGTCAATGAAAAGTCATTTCTTATTTCCTTCATTGAAGGGAATATTCGTAGTGCGGTCGTACCGTCCGCATTCCTGTGGAGCTTAACTTTTGCAGGAAGGGAATAAATCTTCCCGTTCTTGCCTTCAATACTGAGTTTCATCAATGGAGACAATCTGCCTGTAAGTAGATTGTCCAATGCTTTCTTTGGCAGATCAAGGAAAGCTTCTTTCGCTATGCCGTATTGTTCCAGCTCTCCGAATGGTATTTCTTTTGCCTTAAACAAGTTTTTCATATTCATAAAAAGAATAAAATGATTATCTTTGCAGCAAAGATAAGTCTAAATATTCATTATATGAAACAAAAGAGAATTGTTTTTTTGCTGTTTTTTTCACTGATTCTTGTAAACCGTCTGCCAGCACAGTTTTATACGGTCAAGAAAAAAAAGGACGCTGTCCGCGTTTATTCATCAGGTGAAATATCTGATGACAAGGTATTCAACCATATGACGGAATCCATCCGTAAAAATCCACTTTCGGATACCCTGTCATCCCGTCATTCCTCCGCTTTGGAAGAACTCATGAATAACAGGCTTCTGTTTTCTTCCCCGCTGGAGAATGATACGCTTATTGTTACTTCACATTATGGCCACCGTCCGGATCCCTTTAGCGGAAAGCTTAAGTTCCATACGGGAACGGATTATCTTACTTTTTCTGAAAATGTGTATGCCATGATGCCAGGACGTATAAAATCTGTCGGTTACAAGAGGAAATTGGGAAATTACATTGAAATAGAACATGGTGATTTCACCGTACTTTATGGACATCTCTATACTGTCATAGGAAGAAAAGGGGATTCCTTGGATGCCGGACAGTCTGTTGGAATATCGGGAAGTACCGGTCGCAGTACCGGAGAGCATCTTCATATTGAGGTAAAATACAAGGGGAAGCGGATGAATCCGCATCCTTTTGTACTCTATATCTGTAATTACGTGAAATACTTGAGGAACGCCATTTCCGTATCCGGAACGGATTCGGGAAAGC
>JAZNLK010000084.1:0-6368 GCA_045579055.1 Clostridia bacterium | reverse complement strand
ATGAATAAGCACATAAAAAGATGCAGTCAAAAAATCTTGATATGCATCTTTTTTATTTTGAGATAAAATGTCGGGAAGATGTTATCCGTGACAATATTTTTTGTTTAATTGCTTGCAATTACCAATAATAGTTGATATAATTAAAATAATACAAATTTATGGAAATCAATGACTTAAAAGCTTGAAATAAAACTCCTGAGGAGGGCGATATTATGAAAAAAACTAAGAGAATTATATCCCTTATTATTGCAATTGCAGTGCTTCTTTCTTTTGTACCGCAAGTTTTTGCGGAAAACGAGGTTGCAACTTCGGAAGAAACCGTGTCTTCAGAAAAAGGCACAACCGAGCTTTTTAATGGCCACGCTACATATCTTTTGCAGGAAAGATTTCACAGCCCTATGGGTATAGACTCAGCCAGTGAGAATTACAATGCAATTCTTTCGGGATGGGATGTTGATTATAGTGGAGGATTGGTTTATTACACAAGTAATGGGCTTTTGATTTCCGACAGAAGCGGATTTGACAAGACTTCAATGAGCCATGACCTTATGAGCCATTCAGGGGATGGTCTCGTTTTTGAGACAGCATTTCAATATTCTCTTTTGGTGACAGACGGATTTTATTATGAAATTAACGGTGGAGATAAGACTGCATTAAGACTTGAAGTTAAAGACGGTTATCTGTGTGTTGTAAATGCAGACGGAACTTATGCTCAGCTTGAAAAGTGTTCTGTTGATACAGAATATGCCGTAAAAGCGGAATTCATAGATACCAGAGATAAGGTAGATATTTGGATTAACGGTGTTGAAAAAGGAAGTTTCAATTATAAAGAGGCAACAAATGTAATTGACAATGTTAAACTTGGAACAACAAAAGAACAGGTTGCACAGATTTACCCGAAATATGTTTATGTATATATAAACTACCTTGTAAACGAAACATTTATGTCAGCTCCTATCGGAACAACTCCTGAATGGTTGAATGGACGTCACGGTGAAATTTGTGAAGCTCCGGGTGCTCCATATCCTAATGACATCAAAGGATATAAGCTCGAAGAGTTTGAAAGATTAACTGTAGAATATGAACGTCCATACGGTTGGGAAGGAATTTCATATTCATGGGATATGCTCCTGCCTGATGGCGGAAGAATTACGGCAAATGACTTCCCCCTCGGCACGAAAGCTTACTACTACGACGAAAATGGAGAAATATCTGAATACAATTTCAGGGAAAATACATGGTATAAAATCGAAATCACAACAGATTCTGATATAGATGTTGAACGATCGGTATTGTATGTAAATAATATAAGAATCGGAGAAATTGATTTATTTGGAGACAACTATCAACTGAACTTTGAGGCTGAATATGGCACCACTGCAATCCTGGATAACATCGTAGTTAAAAAAGCTTTTAACAAGACTGATTTTGCAGATTACCCAAGTGCTCCTGATGTTGTAAAAAGCGACGACTACAATATTGGTATGGTTTCATACCCGATGTGGCGAGAAGGTATTCACTACGGTTGGGATTTGATTTCGCCATATGAAGAAAGAACCCCTTACCTTGGCTATTACACAGGCGGTAGTCAGGAAGTTTCTGACTGGAACAATAAGTGGCTTTTGGAACACGGATTTGACCATATTATGTATCCGTTTGTAAGACCTGATGCAGATGGCCCTGTAAACTTCTCTGTTCGTGGTGAGGAACTTCATGACGGCTACCTTAATTCATATTACAAAGATCAGCTTGACTTTGCGATTATGATTACAAATCCGACAGAGGAGAAGTACGAAAGCGGCGAAGAATTTATAGAGAATGTTGCTCCGTTTATCGTAGAGCGTTACCTAAAGAATCCTTCTTATTTATCTATTGATAACAGACTCGTAATATATTGCTACAACTTTAAGGGAATTGCCGAATGTCTTGGTGACGATGTTACCGGCTCAACTGCTGCCGATATGGACTTTACCCAGATTGATATGGTATTGACATATCTTGACGAGGAGGCAAAAAAGATTGATAACGGCGAAGGTGGAACATTTGACGGTATCACCTTTGTTGCAGATATTTCAGCAGGTGGAGTGCAATATGCTGACAACTATATTACAAAGTATGAATTCGGAGAACACGTTTTAAGATGGCGTTACACCTGGGGAACAGACAAACCGGGTGCTGTAATAAACGGAATGAAGCAATTTTATGACTCCAGCTCGAATTTTGTAACATCAATTCCTATGGGATTTGACAGAACTCCGTGGACAACTGCTAAGGTTGGAATGATGTCACCTGATGAAATCTCAACTATTTGCGAAGAGACAATTAAGAGTAATGGTACTGACGACCCTAACATCGTTCTGTTCACCTGTTGGGATGAATGGGGAGAAGGTCACTTCCATGCACCATCAAATTATAACGGCTTTGGATACCTAAATGCAGTACGCAAGAACTATACAGATGCCGGGGAAAAGACGGATAACGCAAGACCAACTGCCGATGCAATAAAGCGAATGGGTGTTTTGTATCCTGAAGATCGCCAGATTTTAAAAGTTAGACCGGACAGAAGAGTTTATACTCCTGATGCGGTTGAAGAACTTACTGATATTGGAAACAAGAACCTGTATAATGTCTCCGGTTCTCCGGGAGGAAGCTCCAGAAGTTCAAAAACCGTAAACGGCAAGACTTCTTATGTTTACACAATAACAAGCCCTGATCAGGCGACGATTAATTATGATTTATCAAGCTTGAATATAGATCTTTCCGAAGTTACGGCAATTAAGATCAACGGATATGCGGAAAACAGTGCATCAATGGTTGCATATTTCCAGACAGATCTTACACAAGGTACAGACAGCATTTATCCGACAACGCTAAGATTTGAGGGTGTCACCGATGGTAAAAAGGAAATTTCTGACACAATCCTGGTTCCTGATATGCCGGAAGAACTTAAAGGTAAGGTACTAAGACTAAGATTCAATCCGTCAGCTAAAACCCCTGTAGGAAGCGAAATGTATCTGAACTCAATCACTTTCTACACAGGCAAGTTTGCAACAACAGTAAGTGTTGACGATAAAGAATATACAATGGTTTCCGACCCTGTTGCTAAAAACGGCACCATATATATTCCTGCATACAGATTACTTTTGGATATGAAGGCATATCCGCTTTGGGATAAGACAACAAAAACCTTAACGGTTGAAAAGGATGATATCGTTGCAGAATTTAAGGCAGGAAGCAATATAGTAAAGGTTAACGGACAGAATAAAACTGTAACAAATGCACCTTACTATGAAGCCGGAAATCTTTGGGTTCCGTATGACGAATTCCTGAAGTTCTTTGACTATACAGCAAGCTATGATGCTGATATAAATGAAATCAGATATGAAAGCAAAAGCTACGAAGCTATCAATAATTATGTAAGCACCGGCAATAGCTGGTACTTCGATATTGACGGCTTCAAAGAAGGCTGGACAACAGTACGTGCTTTGGGTGAAGGTACTGTAAAGAACGGTATGCTACATCTTTTTGCAAACTCAAATGACATCATTATAAACAAGACAGGTCTTAACATAGCAAAATCCGATGCAAAGTATGCAGTGCTTCGAATCAAAAAGACTGATAAAGCAGGAAGCGGAATGTTAAGACTTTATGATGACTCTACAAGTGCCTCAGGAGTTGTTTACAGGTTTAACCTATCTAAATCCGATGATGTTCAGGAGATTGTTTTCGACCTTGCAAAGGATGCAACCATAAACACAACCTATACAAACACTTACGAGGGCCTTGGCGATACTATTACAAAGTTAAGATTTGACCCGATGGATGATATAGGTTCAATTTATATCGATAGTATTGAAATCCTGTCTGAATTGCCACCTGACCCTGAGGATGCATATGATTATAAAATCAATGCGTATGCCTTTGATACAGATAACCTGTTCCAGCTTTCAACAAGCAAGAATGCTTATCAGTTTACAAATATGCCGTCATCGTCAGGGCTTCCTGCAACAGAAACTGTTGACGGATACCAGAATGTTTTAAAAATTGTTCCAAATAGCGGACAGGCAAACTGTATTTTCTCTATCAGTAATGCATGGTATAACGGCTCAAGACAGATACTTGATAATGTGAGCAGTGATAACAGATTTGTAAAGGTGAGCTTCTGGTATAAGGCAATCGGCGATACAACAAGCTTCAGACTTGAAAACCGAGCAGGGGGAAGTTTGGATGGTGAACTGATTACAGTAAGTGATGCGTCAACTAATGAGTGGAAATACTTTGAAGGCTACTACGATATGTCAAAGGTAGGAAACAGCGGAAGATGGTTCTCACTCCGAGTTTACCAGACAAAATCAGGCGGACTTTATGTGAGAGATTACAGTTATGTATGTCTTGATGAAACAAGACCGCTTACTAAGTTTGACGGTGATATCATAGCATTGGAAGTAGTTCCAAAGGATGCAGGGACCGATGCGATTGATGCAGGTACTCTTTATGTTTCTGAACGCAAGGATGATGTTTTGAAAAAGATTGAAACGGTAGAATACCCAATCGCATCAAAGTATCATATCTATAAACCGTCAGAAAGCTCAGATGCTATAAAGTGCTTCTTCTGGGATAACTTTAAAGCAATTACCAGTCCGTTGACATTAGAAAAATAAACTAATAAAAAAGAGAGAATTTCAGTTCTCTCTTTTTTTATGACGGAGTACGGAATATTTATTAAGATACAAGAAATTTTTTTTCACTTTTTTGGATATTGGTATTGACAAAGTTAAAAAAAGAGGGCATAATGACAGCGTATCAAGTGAACTCACAAAAGGAGAAATGGAAATGGAAAAGAAAAGAATTGGTATCATAGGCTTCGGTCTTCGTATGGGTAACGTTATTCAGAGAGAATTTGAATTTTTTCCTGAGCTTGACGTTGTTGCAATTACAGACATAAATCAGGGGCCTGTAAAGGAAAGAATTACAAGAGAACTTCATACATTGGATCTTGATAAGATTCATTTCTATACAGACGCTGTTGAAATGCTTGATAACGAAGAGCTTGACGGCGTTTTCGTTGCAACAAGATGTGACCTTCATAAGCAGTTTGCTGTTGAAGTCTTAAAAAGAAATATTCCGCTATTTCTTGAAAAGCCGGTTGTAACAACTCTTGAGGATTACCGTGAACTAAAAGCAGCGGTTGAAAAGAACATAGCAGGCGGCATAACATCATTCCCACTTCGAATTACAGCCTTGGTTGATAAGATTAAGGAAATCTATGAAAGCGGTGTTTTGGGAAAGCTTTCTCAGATTCAGGCATATAACAATGTAAACTACGGTCGTGTTTATTATAAGAGCTGGTATCGTGATGACTCTATTACAGGCGGACTTTTCCTACAGAAGACAACTCACGACATCGACTACATAGACTATATTTTAGGAAAGAATCCTGTTGAAGCTTGTGCAATGCAGTCAAAAATGATTTTTGGTGGCGACAAGCCCCGCAACTTAAAGTGCTGTGACTGCCCTGATTACGAAACTTGCTACGAAAGCTCAAAGGTTATAAAGGAGCAGGCACACGATGACCCAATGGGAGAATACTGCTCATACGGAAAAGATGTTGGTAATCACGATAGTGCCACAGTAATCTTCCGTTATGATGACGGTATGCACGCAGTTTATACTCAGAATTTTGTTGCCCGTCATGACGCAGGAAAACGTGGAATGAGAATGATTGGTCAGGAAGCAACAGTTGAATTTGACTGGAATAAGGATGAAGTGTTGCTATTTAGCCACACAGAGAAAAAGGTTGAACGATTTACAGTTAAGCCGGCATCCGGTGGTGGACATTCAGGTGGCGACTTTGCACTTTTAAAAGACTTTGTGGCTTTAATGAACGGCGATCAGTCTGTTAACAGCTTGAAAGACGGCTTAAACAGTGCATATATCTGTATGAAAGTCCGTGAATCTGCGGAAGAGCACAAGTTTGTAACTTTGGATTATTAATTAAAAAGCACCCATTGCGGGTGCTTTTTCGTTTTGGGAAATATAAAATCTGTGATAATACATTGTTAGCATTGCTTAAAAAATTGTATTGTGCAAAAAAAGCTTGCATTTTTTGTACAAAAATGTTATGATTAACATGGTATGGTTTCGATACGTACGCGGATTAGACTTTTATATAAGGTATCGAACATAAAAAGGGTAAAAATTAAGGAGGTTGTGATTTTGAAAGGAATCAAGAAAATTCTATCAATCATGCTTGCATGCGTGATGGTTGTAGCACTTCTACCGATAGTTGTTCCATCAGTGGCAACAACAGCGGAAGCTGCTTCATCAAGTGCAACAGGTACAACTGCATTATTTAATGGTAATGCTAC
>JAZNLK010000083.1:0-16012 GCA_045579055.1 Clostridia bacterium | reverse complement strand
GTTCAATTCTTGTTTTGAACACTCCCGCAAGGCTCTTTACCAGTTCACGGAAGTCAATTCTTCCGTCAGCCGTGAAATAGAACAGGATTTTGCTGCCGTCAAAGGTATATTCAGTGTTTATAAGCTTCATATCAAGCTTATGCTCCTGAATCTTTTTGTTTGCAATTTCAAAAGCTTCCTTTTCCCTTATCTTGTTCTTTTCAAGCTTATCATAATCCTCCCTTGTTGCAGGACGAATTATGGGTTTCAGAGGTGCAACAATCTCTGCTTCGCTGACTTTTTTGTTCGCCACCGAAACAAAGCCGAACTCCACACCTCGTGATGTTTCAAGAATAACGCCGTCGCCTACTTTAACTTTAAAACCCTTGGGGTCAAAGTAATAGACTTTCCCGACTTTATTAAATTTAACTCCTATAACTTCTGTCATTTATTGCCTCCCAAAGTTCCAAGCTCATGCACTGTGCAATCTGGGCATAGCTTATATTTTTCGAAAAATAATCATCATATCTCAGCAAAATTTCCAACAATTTCATCGGTGCCTTGGACAAAATCCGGCTTCCGATTCTTTCAATATCAACAATTCTGTCCTTGTTGCTGACTTTTTCACAGCTTCCCGTCTGACAAAAATACATCAGGTCACGGAAATACTCCCTCATTACATTCATAACAAGCTCAATACTTTCCTTGTTATGCTTCAAAAACAGCATCAAATCGTAAGCCGCCTTGCTGTTTCTCCCCACAAGACCATTTAGATTGTTCAGCAATTCGTCACGGATACTCATTGCGTCATCAGATTCTGCCAATTCCTTTGCCTTGCCGATACAGCCGCCGCTCATAGCGGCAACCGCAAAAGCACTATCTCCCAGTGTCGGATAATTCTTGTTCAGGTATTCCTCAACGACCGATGCCCCGATGGGGAAAAACTTCACATTCACCGCACGGGAGAGTATTGTGGGCAGAAACAGATTTGAATTTTCCGCAATAAGGATAATTGTGCAATAAGCAGGCGGTTCTTCAAGAACCTTCAACAAACTGTTCTGCGCCGGAATATTCATTGTATCCGCCCTGGGAACAATATAAATCTTCCGTTCCGACGAAAAAGGCTTGATATAGACATCCTTTTTCATATTGCGTATGGTATCTATCAGAATATCTGTTGTTTTTTTTGTGGAATCATAAAGCTGGTTGGTGATAATCTGAACATCAGGATGGTTGTCCGAACTGCACATACTGCAATTCTTGCAAGCATTACAGGCATGACCTTCCGTCGGGCTTTCGCAAAGCAGAAGTTTCGCAAAAGCCTTTGCCATTGTGAGCCGTCCGACTCCTTGGGGGCCCTCAAAAATATATGCGTGTCCCACACGATTCCCCACAACCGAGGTCATCAGAACGTTTTTAACTTTTTCATGACCCACAACCTCTGCAAACAACTCAGGCACCATCCTTCACAGACAAAAGTCCAAAAGTCTTCTGTCTGAAATTAAAACTTAATTCTTTCGCTGATATATGCAACCAGGTCATCAATCTTAACACGTTCCTGTTCCATTGTATCACGGTGACGTACTGTAACTGTGCCGTCTTCTTCAGAATCAAAGTCATAAGTGATACAGAAGGGTGTTCCGATTTCGTCCTGTCTGCGATAACGCTTTCCGATACTTCCCGCTTCGTCATATTCACACATAAATTCAGCCGCAAGCTTTGCATAAACCTTCTCGGCACCCTCTGCCAGTTTCTTTGAAAGGGGCAGAACTGCAGCCTTGATGGGAGCAAGTGCCGGATGGAATCTCATTACCACACGAATATCGTTCTTTTCCTCGTCAACTCCTTCTTCGTCATATGCTTCACAAAGGAATGCCAATGTCACACGGTCAGCACCCAGTGACGGTTCAACACAATAAGGAATGTATTTCTCGTTTGTTTCAGGATCATTATATTCAAACTTTTCTCCGCTGTGGTTTGCATGCTGCTTAAGGTCAAAGTCAGTTCTGTCTGCAATACCCCAAAGCTCACCCCAACCAAAGGGGAACATAAATTCGATATCGGTTGTGCCCTTGCTGTAGTGCGAAAGCTCTTCCTGCTCGTGGTCGCGCATCTTGATGTTTTCTTCCTTGATGTTCAATGAAAGGAGCCAGTTTTTGCAGAAATCCTTCCAGTATGCAAACCAATCAAGGTCTGTGCCGGGCTTGCAGAAAAATTCAAGCTCCATCTGTTCAAATTCACGGGTTCTGAATGTGAAGTTGCCGGGAGTAATTTCATTACGGAACGACTTACCAACCTGACCGATACCAAAAGGAACCTTTTTTCTTGATGTTCTCTGAACATTCTTAAAGTTCACGAAGATACCCTGTGCTGTTTCGGGTCTAAGGAAAATTTCACTTGAGCTGTCTTCCGTAACACCCTGGAAGGTTTTGAACATCAGGTTGAACTTTCTGATATCTGTGAAGTTGTGCTTTCCGCAATTGGGGCACTTGAGATCCTGCTCATTGATGAAGTCAATCATCTTCTGGTCTGACCAGCCGTCAGCCGAAACGCCGGCAGCATCTTCAATAAGCTTGTCGGCACGGAAACGTGTTTTACATTCCTTGCAATCCATAAGAGGATCTGAGAAACCGCCAACGTGACCCGATGCAACCCATGTCTGAGGATTCATAAGAATTGCAGCATCAAGACCTACGTTATAAGGGCTTTCCTGGATGAACTTTTTCCACCAAGCACGCTTAACGTTGTTCTTCAGTTCAACACCCAAAGGACCGTAATCCCACGTATTTGCAAGACCTCCGTAAATTTCAGAGCCGGCATAAACAAAGCCACGGCCTTTGCAAAGAGCAACTACTTTTTCCATTGTCTTTTCCGTATTTTTCATTTTTATCACAATGCCTTTCCCGCCCACCGAATTTCCTTTTTTCTGCCGTGAGCCTGCAGAATATTGAATGAATTTCCTGACTTTTTCGTCCTGAAACCACTTGTAAACATAGATACAGTATATTGTAACATAAAAAAATGATTTCTGCAAGTTTTTTTTAAATATTATTTAATAACGTAAAATCAGACATACAAACTCTCCCAAATTCTTTTACGTTTTTCTTCATTTTTCACCATCAAACCTTCCTTTTTATTCCTCAGATGAATATTTTATTCCTAATCTTTATTAACATTTGTCATATTTTATGTAATAATTGAATAAAAGAGGTGTATTATGAAAAATTTGAAACTAATCAGAGTAACAAAAGATTATACCCAATTGCGGGTACAAATGGAAACAGGCATAAGCCAAAGTGTTTTATCCAAATACGAATGCGGAGAACTGATGCCCACAAGCGAAAACCTTATCATTCTTTCGACATACTACAACACAAACATCGACTATCTTCTGGATTTGACCGATGTATCCGAGCCTTATCCCCGAAGAAAGGATTCCGCACAAAAAACATACAAAACAACTAACAAATTTTGACGCAGTACAAACAAGGTGTGATATAAATGCATAAATCCGAAAACGTAATAACATCCCGCCACTACCTGATAATGGCGGTTATTGCTTTTGCTGTCGGTATTGTTTTTTCAGTTATTGTAAAAACTCACTATGTTCTTTACATTTCAAAAATTCTGATAATCATTGTGCTGATTCTTCTTGCGATTCTTGTTTCGCTGAAAATTTGCTTCAGGCATCGCAAGCTTAGGCTGAAGACCTTTCTCCTCCCGTTGTTTATACTTATATTTGTTCTTTCGGGTGTTTTCAGAATCATTGGAATTGATTATCTTTTTCCAAGTCCTTTAGCGAAATATGACGGAAGGAGTGCCTGGCTTTCAGGCACGGTATCAACTCAGCCAAAACTAACCAAAAACGGTTATTCATATTATTTTGAAATGAAGCTCTGCCAAGTCAACGATGAACATATTTCCGAAGAGAACATTATCATATATATCCCCAAAAGCCGTGGCAAATATGTTTCAAAAGATGACAAGATTTCCTGCTGGACAAGAATAACCAAGCTTCAGGACGACTTCACCGAGGGCATTTACAGCTACAACACCAATCTGCATACCAAAAGAATCTTTTACAGCGGTACAACCGAAAACACGAATCCCGAAGATTTTACCGTTTCGCCAACTTTCACAGGATTCATAAAGGCTCTAGGCAAAGACATCGGATCCACCATCAGCAAGACAGCCAACAGCCTTCTTATGGCAGACAGAACCAATTCAGCAATTCTGACCGGAATCCTGGTTGGTGACAAGGCAGGCTTTTCCGATAACCTTTATGCAAAGTTTTCTTCGGCAGGTCTTTCACACATTGTGGCAGTTTCAGGAATGCATCTTTCCATTCTCTTTGGTGCAATGATTTCGGTTTTCGGCATTTTCAATATGAAGCGAAACAGAAGCCTGCTCCTTTCTGTTCCGATTATTTTGCTGTTTGCCGCAACAGCAAACTTCACCCCTTCAGTCTGCCGTGCTTCAATAATGATTCTGACGATGATTGCAGCAAGTCTGTTCAGACGGCGATACTCGCCAATAAATGCCTTGTTTCTTTCACTGGGTATTATACTTATTGTTTCGCCCTATTCAATTTTCTCGCCCAGCCTGACCTTGTCATTCTGTGCAACCTTAGGAATATTGGTTTATTTCAAATATATATACTATTTCCTGAGCAAACTGCTGACTTGTGTCCGTTTCAGAAGCAGCATTGCAAACCGAATTACAAAGCACTTGCTAAATGCGGTCATAACCTCCGTGGCACTGTCAATTTCCGTATTCATCGGCACAGCTTTTTTCTCGCTTATGCTTTTTGGAAGCGTTTCGGTAGCACAGTTTTTGACAAACATTTGGGTTATCCCCCTTGTGACGGTAATATTCTGTCTTGGATATATTGTATGCATCGCCCAACATATTCTTCCTCCGTTGGCGCTGACTCTGCGATATCCTTTAAACCGTCTTGTGGGAATAATAGCATCAACCGCTGATGTTTTCGGGAAGGACGAGTTCGCTCTACAAACTTCTAGGGAAGACATTCTTTGGGTTATGGGCTTTGCATATTTAGGTCTTTCAATTCTGTTATACCGTATTCTGAAAACATTTTATGATTTTTCAGAAGAAAAAAAGATTTCCGAATCATATTCCAAAGCCACTGAAATCCGAAAACTTTGACATAAGCGTGCTAAAACAGCCACACTCCATTGAACAAGTGTGGCTGTTTAATTACATATTCATAAGTTTTTCAATATTGCCATGATAGAAGCCTTCAAGAAGTTCATCAGAAAGTCCGAGGCTGTCAAAAAGTTCTGAAAGATTACTGCTGAATTCATCTCTTGCGAAAATAAATCGGTCGGGATATGTTTCAACAAGCTTCTTTGTGTATTCCTTGTCTCTGCCGAGGGCTATGCAACCGGAGCCTGCTGAACAGTCACAGTAAAGATTGGGGAACTTTTCAAGAAGTCTTTCAACGTGTCCGCCGGGAAGAACCGGACCCTTTGGATATCCAACTGTTTTCCATTCCTCATCGCCCGAAATGCATCCCCAGAAACCGGGAGCATGACCTAAGAAGTTCGTTTCGGGGCAAAGTTCCAAAGCTCTTTCAAGTGTAAAAATATCCCCGCCGTACCAGTAATGTTTTCTGTATGACGCAGGATGTGCCATATGCGCCGAAGCATTGTCGATATGTAATGTTACAGGCAGACCCATTTCACCGCAGAAACGGAAAAGGTCAATGATGTCGGGGTTATCATACATCATTCTGAACTTAACCTCACCGCAAACCTTCACACCGTATGTATCAATTGCCGATTTCAATTTATAAATAGCATCAGGCTTTCTGGGGTCGGGACAATAGCCCAGAATGAATCTGTCAGGTGCCTTTTCATAATAGTTAAGGCAACGTTCAAAGGGAACAGGAACATCATTACAAAGAGGACTTGGAGCACCTGCCTTGTTGCTCATATAGTTCTCATCCCAAGGATTTTCCCAGCTGAGGAGAATTGTTTTGTCAATTCCATTCTGATTCATATTTTCAATAGATTTTTCAAAATTATGACCAATAAAATCCGGATGATTGTGTGCATCTATTTTATACATTATATCGTCTCCTGTCATATTTTTATGCTAATACATATTATACCTCTAAGGATAATAAAAATCAATACCAAAAAAGCGGCTTTGCCGCTTTTTTTAATCTCTTGTACCAAACCAACGTCCGCTGACTGCGGTTTCGTCATCCTTAAAGGCTTCAACAAGCTGCATATGGTTGTCGGCAACTTTTTTTACACAAGCCGCCATTTTTTCAATGATTTCCTTGTCAAAATGCTTGAACCAAGGTGCAGAAATGCAGTTGTTGTCTATTGACCTGTCGCATTCCGCTCCACCGTAGTATTCTGCCGCAGCTATATATTCAATGCTGGAAGCCTTGCCAGCATGTCTGAAGTCAAACTTCTTAAAAAGATTATGTGTATGAAGACAAAAATTTGCTCCTGCCCACATCTGGGCATTGCCATTCATCTCGGCACGTACGGCCTCACAGAATTTCTGAGCAGATAAACCGTGAAACATTTCGGGATTATATACGCCCTTGCAGGCATACCAGCCACCCATGGTTGAACCAGAACCCTTTTGGGGACGAATTCCTCTTATTCCGGGGATTTCATCAACCAAATCCCAGAAATAATTCATTGCTTTGTCAATTTCGGCACATCTTTCATCATAATATTTAAGCTGAACTCTGCCTATTGCCGCCGAAACCTGATTGAGTCTCGCTTTCACGCCACCAAGAGGCAGCCCAAAATAGGGTTCAAGTTCTGGATTATCACTGATAAAGTTTTCGTTATTTCTTTCATAGTGACCGTATACCATTGCACGTTCATAAAGCTTTTTATCATCGGTAATAAGCATTCCGCACTCGCCCACAGCAAAAGACTTTTCGGACATCATTGACATTGCGGCAATGTGACCGATTGTACCCAATCTCTTGCCTTTATATCTGCCGCCCTGTGCGTGAGAAACATCTTCGATAACCATCAGGTTGTGCTTTTTTGCAATCTCCATAATCCTATCCATATCACAGGGGTATGCACAATAATGAACAGCCATAATTGCCTTTGTTCTTGGAGTTATGCATCTCTCAATATCCTCAACATCCATACTGATGTTTTCGTCAACATTACAAAAAACAGGAGTTGCGCCAAAAATAAGCGCAGGTGTTATGCTTGCCCAATAGGTTTTTGTGGTACAGATAATTTCATCGCCCGCTCCAAGACCGATTGCGAACATTGCCGCCGCCAAAGCCTGAGTTCCGTTGCAATATGTAAGAGCATGCTTCACGCCAATCCACTCTGCAAACTCTTTTTCAAACTGCATTGAAACATCGTTGCCCGAAAACTTTCCTGCTCTGATAACCTCAAGAGCCGCATCCTCGTCTTCTTTTGTAATTATGGGCCATTTGAAAAGATCCCCAGAGACAACGTCCTTTTCCATCAATGGCGTTCCCCCAAGTAGTGCTAATTTCTCCATAATAATCTCCATTCCTAAAGTTTAACCACCTTTCCTGTTTTTGATGATTCATTTATCGCACAAATAACCTTCACGGTGTTTGCCGCATCCTCAGGCTTATACTTAAGCTCCGCTTCACCACGGAATGCTGCAAGAATATTTATATAGTTAAGTGTATGCAAACTGAGACCTATATTCTTCGGGTCACGACTTCCGTTATACTCTCCCACATCATCGGCATTTTCAATGTTAACCCCTTCAGCAAGAACAATTTTGTCTTCTTCAAGGACAATAGTTCCCTTTTGTCCGCTGATTTCAAAGCGTCTGGGCTTTGAATGGCTGATTGCGGTACTGCTGTCAACCGTTCCCACGATTCCCGACGGGAATTTGAAGAATGCAACAGCCGTATCCTCCGCTTCAATATCGTGATACTGTGTGCAAACAAATCCCGAAACCTCTGTGGGCATACCAAGGAGACCGCACATGATATCAATTCCGTGAACTCCCTGATTCATCAGTTCACCACCGTCAAGAGCAATAGTTCCCTTCCAGCTGTTTGCATAATATTCAGGAGCCCTGTAATATTTCATCGAAAGCGAACTCATCACAAGCTTTCCGAATTCGCCCCTTTCAAGACACTTCTGCACCCGCCGATAAGTCTTTGAAAATCTCAGTTGAGAAATCGGTGCACAGATGACACCCGTCTTTTTATGAACTTCAAGAACCTTGTCGCAATCCTCAGGCGTCAGGGCAAAGGGTTTTTCAACAACCACATTCTTTCCTGCATTCATAACCTGAATCAAGAGCTTTGCATGAGTTCCGTTGGGTGTGCATATAACTGCAAAGTCAATATCGCTTTGAAGTGCTGCATCAAGGTCATCATAAGCCTTTGCTCCATAATTATCTGCCATTTTCTTTGCATTGTCAAGGCTAATGTCATAAACCCCTCCAATTTCAACATCAAGTGACTGTAAAACTCTACAATGTATATCTGCGGCAACTCCGCCGCCAATGATTAATGCTTTCACACGCAACAACTCCTTTTGTACTTTTATTGTAATTTCCAAAAAGAAAAAAGTCAATGGACAGCATTGACTTTTACTTGGATAATTTTGCTCTCATAGCTTTTGGTGAAACGCCTCTGTGTTTTTTGTAGCACCTGCTGAAATATGCCTCATCATCAAAGCCTACCTGTTCCGCAATTCCCGAAATACTCAATTCCGGGCTCTGAATCAGAACATCTGCAATATGCAATCTGCACTCAGTCTGATACTGCACGGGGGTTACCCCCATAACACGTTTGAACACACGACAAAAATGATATTTGCTCATATTGCAAAGTTCAGCCAACCCCTCACCCGAAAGCTTCTCGGAATAATGGTCTCTTATTTTAATCACCGCCGGCTCAATTGCCCGATAAAACTTTATTCTTTCATCACTTACCATATCTTCGTTCCGATTGGTCTCGCTTTGCAGTAAAATCGCAAATAATTCAAGAAGTAAACCCGATACATAAAGCTTGTCAAATTCGTTTGCAATGGTTGTGCATTGCACCAAACGCCGCATCACATCTGTAGCCCTGCTGTTTTTTACAAGATTCTTGAAGCAAACTCTCTTTTCAGAAATCAATTTCCGTAAATTCATTCCCCCAACACCAACATTATCAAAAAAGTCCAAATCAAGCATAACAAGGTCATATACCCCATCACTTCCGTCAATATAAAGATTAGAGTGGACTTCATAAGGGTTAATAAAAATAATTTCGCCCTCTCCGGCAGTTATGGCTTTGGTACCAATCATAACAGCCAGTTGCCCCGAATTCACATACTTTATTTCCACTTCCTCATGAAAACGACTGTACATTCCCGTGACAGCTTTTCCTGAGCTAATCATTATGGGAAATTTTTTGTCCTTAAATACTATTTCGTCTTTTTCAATATCGTACATAAAATCACCAAAATAATTTTATCAACAACAGCAAAAAAAGTCAAGTCGATTATTTTTATACAGCTATTGACCTTTACGGATTTTTGTGGTATTATGTGGAATATATTGGAGGTGTGTGGATTTGCTTGCAAAAGAAAGACAAAAAGCAATAATAAATCTTATCAAAGCCGAAAGTGCAGTTACAACTGCACAGCTTATTGAAAAATTCGGTATTTCGGACGAAACCGTGAGACGTGATCTGCTAACATTGGAAAAGGAAGGCAAGCTCCAGCGTGTTCATGGCGGAGCTGTCAACGTCAGCGAAATGAAGGCTTTTTTGCCCTTTGAACACCGTACACAAAAGGCAAAAACCGAAAAAGCACTTCTTTCGGAACTGGCAATCACAAAAATCAACGACGGTGAAATCATCGGGGTTGACAGCGGTACTACGGCTGTGGAATTCGCAGAAGCTCTTTTGCATACGCAGCTCTGTTTAACCGTTGTCACGCACTCTCTTGATGTTTTTAACATATTAAACCAAAGTCCAAACTTCACGGTTATTTTGTGCGGAGGACAGTTTCTCAAATCAGAAAATGCTTTTTACGGAATGTTGACAATTGAAATGCTCAAAAGCGTCCACATCCAAAAGGTATTTCTTTTTCCTTCGGCAATATCCATTTCTCACGGTATTTGTGATTTTAATCCGGAGCTTGCACAGGTTCAGAAACAACTCATTGATTCCTCAGGCGAGGTCTTTGTTCTTGCGGACAGTGGAAAGTTTGAAACAAACGCATTGCTGAAGATTTCGGATATCCGCTCAGATTTCACTTTTATAACAGACCCTAAACTTCCTGACTCGCTAAAGGAGCTTTATATTGAGAACAGTATAAAAATAATATCATCAAAAGGAGATCTTAAATGATAATCACAGAAAAATTAACCAACAAAAAAAGCGTAAACAAGTATATTCTGTTGTTTATGTTTACATATCTTGTGAGTTATCTCACCAGAATCAACTTTGCGGCAATCATTGCCGAAATCCAACACACCGAAGGTATCCCCGAAACCATTCTCGGGCTCGCCGTATCGGGAAGTTCCATTGCATACGGTGCCGGACAGCTTGTCAGCGGTTATCTCGGAGACAGAATTCAGCCCAAAAAACTGATAGGTTACGGTCTTATACTGACCACAATAACAAACTGCCTCATCCCTCTTGCTCCGACACCTTATCTTATGATTGGAATATGGTGCGTAAACGGTCTTATTCAGGCTTTTATGTGGCCCCCTATGGTGCGTCTTATGGGAAGTATTTTTAACAGCGACGATTATTCCCGCGCTTGCGTGGTTGTTTCCTGGGGCAGTTCCTTTGGAACAATAATCATTTACCTTATTGCACCTGCAATCATTATGCTCTCCGGTTGGAAATATGTTTTCTTCTTTTCTGCCGCCTGCGGAATTCTTATGTCCCTTTGCTGGTGGAAGAGCTGCCCTGTTATTCCTGATAAACCCATTATTTCAAAAGCACAAGACGCAGAAAGCACAGGCAGTATTCTCAAAATATTCTCGCCGCTCCTTTGCTTCATACTTCTTGCCATTGCACTTCAGGGAGCACTCCGTGACGGCGTGACAAACTGGACACCGACCTACATAACAAAAACATTTGGTGTTAATGCTGAATTTGCCATTCTCTCAACAGTTATTCTTCCCATTTTCAGTATTCTCTGTTTCCAGCTTTCATCACAGATTTACAGACGAAAGATAAACAATCCGCTTTCCTGTGCAGGTCTTTTCTTTGGCGTGGGATTTGCGGCTGCCGGCATACTTGCTCTGCTCTATAAAACAAATATGCCCCTTTCGGTTGGTCTTGCCGCAATACTCTGCGGATGTATGCACGGTGTGAACCTGATGCTTGTTTGCATAGTTCCGTCACATTATGAGAAATATGGCAAAATATCATTTGTATCGGGGCTGATTAATTCCTTCACATATGTGGGAAGTGCAATTTCTACATTCGGAATTGCAGCCATTGCAGAAAAAACAGGAAACTGGCAGCTTATTATCGGAATATGGGCGGGAATCGCTCTTCTTGGTATGATAATTTCACTTTGCTTTGCAAAAAAATACCGCAAAACAATGATGTAAGCCCGAATTTACTATTGCAAAATATATCACAAAAGTGGTAATATTTTAATAACTTACCGAAAGGATTGATATTATGAAAGCTTGTATAATTCAGCCCCCCTATTCACGAAATCTTTCATTATCAGATGAATATTTTGAATACAAAATGAATTTACTTGACCAATGCGATGACAGTATTGATATTATTGTATTGCCCGAATACAGCGATGTTCCCTGTGCCACAACAGGCAAGGATGATTCACTGGAATATCACAAAAAGTATATCACCCGGTTGCTCAACAAATGCATTGAAACCGCAAAAAGATGTAAGTCCCTTGTTTTTGTCAATGCTCTAAGTCACGAGGAAACAGGGTATCGCAACACAACCTATTGCTACAACCGTCAAGGTGAGTTGGTTGGAAAATACTTCAAAAAGCATCTTCCGCCACTTGAGGTTGGGCCAATGGCACTTGACGCAGAATATACTTATGACTATTCCGAACCCTATGTTCTTGAAATTGAAGGTCTCAGATTCGGCTTTCTCACCTGCTATGATTTCTATTTTTATGAAGCCTTTGGCAATATTGCAAGACAGAATGTTGATATAATCATCGGCAATTCGCTCCAGAGAAGCGATAGTCACGATGCAATCGAAATTATGTGCAGATTTCTTGCATACAACACCAATGCTCACGTTATCCGCTCCTCCGTCAGCTTTGATGAGAATTCTGACATCTGCGGAGCATCAATGGTTGTGACGCCCAGAGGCAAGGTTCTTGCCAATATGAAGGGCAGATTTGGTATGGAAACCGTGGAATTTGACCCATATGACAAATATTTCAAGCCTGCAGGCTACGGCAACCCTGATGCGGCACACTATTCCTATATCGAATACGGAAGAAAACCGTGGCAATATCGTCCCGGCGGCAGCTTTATTGCACGTCACGATGCAATTATGCCATATCCCAGAATTTGTGCTCACCGTGGTTTCAGCTCTGTTGCCCCCGAAAACAGCCTACCTGCATTTGGTGCGGCAATCGCCTTGGGTGCTCAGGAAATTGAATTTGACCTATGGCTTTCAAAGGATGAAGAATGGGTTTCAATCCATGACTACAAGCTGGACAGAGTTTCGGACGGAAGCGGAAATGTGTGGGACTATACCCTTGAAGGATTGAAGCAATTTGACTTTGGCAAAAAGTACGCTCCCGAATTTGAAGGTTTGCGTATTCTCACTCTTGAAGAAATTCTCAACAAGCTTTCCTGCCACACAGTTATGAACATCCACATAAAAACCCTCAGCGAAGCAAATATCAGTGACGATATATACACAGACAGCCAGATTAAAAAAATGCTTGACCTCATTGACAAATATGACTGTCGCAAATATGTTTACTTTATGACCACCGACACAAATCTGCAAAAACGTCTTGATAAGCTTGCTCCCGACATTCCACGCTGTATGGGTGAAGACTTCAAAGACGATACCAACATTGTTGACCGGGCAATTGAGCTTGGTTGCAAAAAGGTTCAGCTTTTCAAGCCACGTTTTGACAAGGCTATGATTGACAAAGCTCACGCCCACGGAATTATCTGCAATGTGTTCTGGTCGGATGACATTGACGAGGCAAAGCAATTCCTTGAAATGGGAATCGACACCATTCTCACCAATGATTATCAAAGGATATCACAGATTTTGAACTGAATTTTCAAAAAAC
Source organism: Clostridia bacterium (assembly GCA_045579055.1). Taxonomy (GTDB): domain Bacteria; phylum Bacillota; class Clostridia; order Monoglobales; family Monoglobaceae; genus SIG440. The sequence goes on along the minus strand of JAZNLK010000083.1, from coordinate 2,774 downwards.
AATAGACAAACCCCATAAATTATGGTATAATATTTCTGCGATAAACTACATATTGATACTCACTTCGGGGTATGCTTTGAAAAAAGCGTACCTTCGACGTTGTCATTCCGTTGTGGGTATGGTAGTTTATCGCAAAACTTAGTCGAAGTGATACGTTTTTTTGATGTGTTGCTTCGGTAACACATCTTTTTTTATGGGGTGAACTCAATGTACTCAGAGATTTCGGAAGGCTTAATCAGAGCAGTGGTTGAGAATGAATTTCAGGAATATGCGGCAAAACATTCGGATGAATGGCAAAATCTTGCCTCCGATTATGCTGTCCAGATGCTGGAAGAAATCCGACATATTCTTAACGAAAAAATCCCCCTGGAAGAAATGCACATAAAGCTAATGAAAGTGATTTTGTTCTTAGACACTCCTCCATACCCCAGCAGGCATTCTTCCGAAACAATTCCTCAAAACTATTGACAAGACATATAAAGTTTGATAAAATATTAACATAAAAAGTTATTTTCTGATGCTGAAGACAAGGGTTCGCCTAAGTCCGGGGCAAAGGTCAAGAAGTTTTATGAAAATTTCGGTCTTCACAGGCACCTTTGCACCTTTTTGCATTGGTGTCTTATTTATTGGACATACTACTCAAAAAAGGAGGAAACAAAATGGATACAAGAATTGCAATTATCGGAATTATAGTTGAAAACACAGAATTTGCAGACGATATCAATCAGATTCTTCACGAATATGGCTCATATATTGTGGGCAGAATGGGAATTCCCTATCGTGAAAGAAAGATTTCAGTTATGAGCATCATCATTGATGCCTCCACCGATATTATCGGCGCCCTTGCCGGAAAGCTGGGTATGCTTGAAGGCGTATCGGTAAAAACAGTTTATTCCAAGGAGTAAAAGGCAATGACAAACAAACAACTTATCGACAAACTGAATACCAACGGCGTACTCACAAAAGATGAGTTTGTTTGTTTGCTGTCTACCTACACTCCCGACCATATGGAATATGCAAGAAGCCTTGCACAGGAGATTTCCAAAAAGCATTTCGGTAACAAGGTTTTCATAAGAGGCTTGATTGAATTCACCAACATCTGCAAGCAAAACTGCTACTACTGTGGTCTGCGTGCAGAGAACAAAAATGCATCCCGTTACCGTCTCACAAAAGAGGATATACTGGAATGTTGTCGTGAGGGCTATCCTCTGGGTTTCAGGACATTTGTCCTTCAGGGTGGCGAGGATATGCACTTCAATGACGAAATTGTCTGCGACATTGTGAAATCCATCAAGGCTGAATTCCCTGACTGTGCCGTGACACTTTCAATCGGCGAAAAGTCAAGGAATACATACCAAAAGTTCTTTGATGCAGGTGCAGACAGATACTTGCTCCGCCACGAAACCGCAAATGATGAACATTATTCAAAACTTCATCCACCTTCGTTAAGTCTCGCAAACCGAAAGGAATGTCTGTTCAACCTGAAGGAAATCGGCTTTCAGACCGGTTGCGGGTTTATGGTCGGTTCACCCCACCAAACATTTGAAACAGTGGCAGAAGATTTACTCTTCATCCGTGAGCTTCAGCCACAGATGGTTGGAATCGGCCCATTCCTTCCTCACAAGGATACCCCATTCGGCAAAGAACCCGCAGGAAGCTTTGAACTGACACTTTTTCTGCTTTCATTGGTGAGGATAATGCAGAAAAATGTTCTTCTTCCCTCCACCACCGCTTTGGGAACGATTCACCCCGAAGGCCGTGAAATGGGAATCCTGGCAGGTGCAAATGTTGTTATGCCAAACCTCTCACCGGTGTCGGTTCGCAAAAAATATATGCTATATGACGGAAAAATAAGCTCCGACAGCGAATCAGCACAAGGACTTGAGGAGCTGAAGGAAAGATTTAAAAAAATAGGTTATGAAGTCGCCGTCTCCCGTGGCGATTTTAAGAATATAAATTTACAGAAAGGATGAAATAATTATGGCAAAATATGATCCCAAATCACTGGTTGCAGAAGAATTTATCAACCACGAAGAAATACTTGACACTATCGAATACGCAAAGGCAAATAAATCAAACAGAGAGCTTATTTTCTCATTGATCGAACGTGCTGCAGACTGCAAGGGACTCACTCATCGTGAGGCGGCAGTATTGCTTGAGTGTGACATTCCCGAAGCAATTGAGGCAATTAAAGAACTTGCAATAAAAATCAAAGAAAAGATTTACGGCAACAGAATTGTTATGTTTGCCCCCCTCTATCTTTCAAACTACTGCGTAAACGGCTGTACATATTGTCCCTATCATCACGGCAACAAATGTATCACAAGAAAGAAGCTCTCTCAGGAAGAAATCAAGGCTGAGGTTATTGCACTTCAGGATATGGGACACAAGCGTCTCGCAATTGAGCTTGGTGAAGACCCGGTTAACAATCCAATTGAATATGTTCTTGAAAGCATCGACACCATTTACGGCATCAAACACAAAAACGGTGCAATCCGCCGTGTTAATGTGAACATTGCGGCAACAACCGTCGAGAACTACCGCAAGCTGAAAGACGCAGGAATCGGAACATATATTCTTTTCCAGGAAACATACAAGTCGGAGGCCAAGCGGTCTTAGGAAGACAATACAGCTTTGCAACTCCTTGGCTCACAGAACGACATGGCTACGATCCGACTTGTGTTAATGTGAACATTGCGGCAACAACCGTCGAGAACTACCGCAAGCTGAAAGACGCAGGAATCGGAACATATATTCTTTTCCAGGAAACATAC
>JAZNLK010000082.1:0-11330 GCA_045579055.1 Clostridia bacterium | reverse complement strand
ATGAATGTGTCAACCTGGAATGTCATATTTTCTTCAAGCTTGTATGCTGAATCTGTTTCCATCCAGGGCGGTTCAACCTCAATCATACCTGTTCCGTGGCAAGGACCGTATACGTAGCTGTCTTTGAAGCCGTTGTCAACGTACATCTTGTAGAAGTTCTGAGCAACATCGCTTGCCATAACGCCTGCTTTGAGCTGGTCGATTGTCCAGTCGTGAGCTTCCTTACAGAATTCAACAACTCTTCTTCTTTCGCCTTCGAGCTTGCCCATTGCAATGGGAAGACCGATAGCAGGTGAATAACCGTCAATTTTTGCCGAAAGGTTCAACTGAACAATGTCGTTTTTGCCGATTGTTCTGTAGCCTGAACGTGAAATTGCGTGGCTTGTTGACTTCTCGCTGAATACGTACATGGGAAGACCTTCGTATTCTGCACCTTCTTCATAGATAACTCTCTGTGCGATACCAACCATCTGGAGTTCGGTTACACCGGGCTTCAGGTTGCGGATAACTTCGTCTGTTGCGATGTCAACGATTCTGAAGCCTTCCTGAATACAAGCAAGCTCGTTTGCTGACTTAATCTTTCTCAGGTTAACCATAATATCGTTGCATTTTACGATTTCAGCTTCGGGATAGCTGTTCTTGAGACCCTCAAAGATGGGAAGTGTGCATTCAACATAGCTTCCGAGACCGATTTTGATTTTGTTGCCTGTAACACCGATTGCTTTGAATACATCGTTGAATGTATCAGCGTGGAGTTCGGGGTATGAGGGGTCAGCTGATTCTCTGAATTCTCTCAGGCAGAATACCTTTTCAATCTTGCCAACGTCCTTGGCGAAGATGATACATTCAGGGCCTACCATGAGGGCTGCTTCACCTGTTGCGGAGATAGCAACACCTGCACGTTCAAAGAGAGGCCAGAAACCGCTGAAATATCTTGCATTTGCATAGTCAGATTCGGTTGAGCATACAACCATTACATCCAGACCCTTTTCTGCAACCATTTTTGCAGCCTTTGCAATTCTTTCTTTGTACTCGTAATCGGGAATACAAATTCTTGACATAAAAACATCTCCTGTCTTTAATAAAAATTTTACGGGGAATAATTACCCCAATTTATTTTCCACGTAAAGTATAACATAAAAATTCGGGCTTGTCTTTGAACTATTTTCCCTTTTTTTTGCACAATCGTAAATTTTTTTAAGAAATAATGAAAAATGAACCGACCCCAGTTGGATACGGTTCATTTTTTAAAGTTATTTCGCTATCACAAACTTTTCATCCGCAAAGTCGATTTTCACCTTGTCGCCGGATTTGATTTCACCAAGAAGCATCTTTTCGGCAACCATATCTTCAATGTCGCTCTGAATTGCACGGCGAAGGGGTCTTGCACCGTAAGTGGGGTCAAAGCCAACGTCTGCAATACGTTCAACTGCGGCGTCGGTGAATTCGGCAGTGATGTCGTTTGCCGCCATTCTTTCTTTCAGAGTGTCGAGCATTTTTGCGGCAATTGCCTTGATGTCATCACGAATCAACTGACGGAAGACGATGATGTCGTCGATTCTGTTGAGAAATTCCGGTCGGAATGCACGCTTCAGCTCGCCCATAACGTCGGACTTTATCTTGCTGTAATCCTTGTCGGCATCTTCGGCGGCGGTTGAGAAACCGAGTGATTTGTTCTCGGTTATCATTCTTGCACCAAGGTTTGAGGTCATAATGATTACGGTGTTGCGGAAGTCAACACGTCTGCCCTGGGAATCGGTGAGAATGCCGTCTTCCAAAATTTGCAGAAGGATGTTGAATACGTCCGGATGGGCTTTTTCAATTTCGTCAAAGAGCAGAACCGAATATGGTTTTCTGCGTACCTTTTCGGTGAGCTGACCGCCTTCGTCGTAGCCAACATATCCGGGAGGCGAGCCCACAAGACGTGAAACTGCGTGCTTCTCCATATATTCGGACATATCAACACGGATGAGTGCGTCCTCGTCGCCGAACATAGCCTCGGAAAGTGCCTTTGACAGCTCGGTTTTGCCCACACCTGTGGGACCAAGGAAGATAAATGAGCCAATGGGACGTTTTGGGTCTTTCAGCCCCACTCTGCCTCGGCGGATTGCCTTTGCAACTGCGGTGACTGCCTCGTTTTGACCGATAACACGCTTGTGGAGCTCGTCTTCGAGGCGGAGGAGTCTTTCGCTTTCACCTTCTTCGATTGCCTTAACCGGGATTCCTGTCCAAGCGGAAACAATTTCTGCAATTTCGTTGGGAGTAACTTCAACTGAGTTGGTCTGGTTTTCGGTTTCCCAGTTTTCTTTCATTTTTTTCAGCTCTTCGTTGAGGTTTTTCTCCTCGTCACGGAGACCTGCCGCTTTTTCGTATTCCTGGGCGGTTATTGCCGCTTCCTTTTCCTTGCGTGTGGCTTCGATTTTATCTTCAAGCTCCTTTACGTCGGGAGGAGCCGTGAGAGTTTTTATTCTTATGCGTGAAGCCGCTTCGTCAATCAGGTCAATTGCCTTGTCGGGCAGGAATCTGTCAGGAATGTAACGAATTGACATTTTTACTGCCGCTTCCAATGCGTCGTCCGTGATTTTTACACGGTGATGAGCTTCGTATTTGTCACGGATGCCTTTGAGAATTTCAAGGCTTTCTTCAAGGTTGGGTTCATCAAGAATGATGGATTGGAAACGTCTTTCAAGGGCAGAATCCTTTTCAATGTGCTTGCGGTATTCCTCCAAGGTGGTTGCGCCGATAATCTGAATTTCACCTCGTGCAAGAGCGGGCTTCAGAATATTTGCGGCATCAATTGCACCTTCTGCGGCACCTGCACCGATTATGGTGTGGATTTCATCAATAAAGAGGATGATGTTTCCGGACTTGCGGATTTCCTCCATAACACTTTTCAGACGTTCCTCAAATTCGCCACGGTATTTTGCACCTGCAACCATTGAGGAAAGGTCGAGGGTTATGACCTTTTTGTCCTTGAGGATTTCAGGAACCAGACCCTGAACAATTTTCTGTGCCAGACCTTCGGCAACAGCTGTTTTTCCCACACCCGGCTCGCCTATGAGACAGGGGTTGTTCTTGGTTCTTCGGCTGAGAATCTGGATTACACGTTCAATTTCGGTATCTCTTCCGATTATGGGGTCAAGTTTCAACTCACTTGCCATCCGGGTGAGGTCACGTCCGAATTTATCCAGAGTAGGTGTTTTTTCGGTTTTTTGTTTCTTCGGGGAGTTTTTTGCTGCATCCGGTGCAGGACCCTCGTCATATATTTCGCCGAAATTGTTGTCGTTCATAAGCTTGATTATGTCGGTGTAAAGCTTTTGCGCATTGGTGTCCAAATCGGTGAGAATTCTCATGGCAAGACTTTCGGATTCACGAAGAAGTGCAATGAGGATATGTTCTGTTCCGATGTAGTTGTGGTTAAAACGTCTTGCCTCGGAATAACTGTGTTCAAGGACACTTTTTGTCCGGGGGGTGAATCCGATTGCGGTATTGTTAAGGGGAAGGTCTGTTCCCACAAAGAATTCAATCTTGCTGACAATTTTACTTTCGGTTATGCCGCTGTCAGTGAGAACCTTTGAAGCGACACCGCCGCCTTCACGGACAAGACCCAGGAGGATATGCTCGGTTCCCACATAGTTGTGACCCATCTCTGCGGCAGAGCGACCTGCAAGGTTTATTGCCTGTTTTGCACGTTCTGTAAGTTTTTGTTCAAACATAAAATATCAGTCCTTTCTGAAAAGATATCTGCAACTGTTACACAGTCAGTTTTTCACCAACAAGCTCGGCACGTTTCAAGTCACGTTCAAGAGCTGTTGTGAGGTTGTAGTTTTTGGTTATTGTTGCCGGAAGAACTTCGTAGAAAATTTTGCTGAGTTTTTCCAGGTCGATATTTTTGATTATTCCCAGATTTATTCCCCATCTTACATCCGATATGAGATTTACTGTTTCACCGGATGAAAGGATTCTTGCATTGGTGAGGATTCCGTATGAACGCATAATTTTGTCTTCAAAGGCAAATTTGTCACGGGAATAGAGATTCTGTCCGAGAGTGCGTTCCTTCTCGATTATATCGGCTATAAGGCTGTTGAGCTTGTCTATGGTGTCCTCTTCCGAAACACCAAGGGTAACCTGATTGGAAATCTGATAGATATTTCCGAAGGCTTTGCTTCCCTCGCCGTAAAAACCGCGAACCGTGACGCCGACTTTTGAAAGGGAGCGGATAATGCTTTCCATTTTGCCCAGCTTTGTCAAAGCAGGAAGATGCATCATAACCGAAGCTCGCATACCTGTTCCGGCATTGGTGGGGCAGGCTGTGAGATAGCCAAAGTCCTTGTGATAGCCGTAATCAATTGAATCCTCAAGACGGTCGTCAATGCGGTCGGCATTTTCGAAGCACAGTTCAAGGTTAAGTCCCGGTGCCATAGCTTGTATGCGGATATGATCTTCTTCGTTGAGCATAATGCATTCGCTGCAGTCGCTGTTGGTCATAATTCCGCATTGATGTTTGTTCTCAATCATTTCGGGACTTACAAGGTGACACTCGGAAAGTGAAAGTATTTCGTTTTTTGTCATTGAGGAAAAGTCAATATAGGTCATTTCGGGAATGGCATTTTTGCACCTTTCAATGACCTGAACCTCGTGTTCCGGAGTCATTTTTGAAACAAAGGGGATATCTGCGATGTTTCGTGCCAGACGTACTCTTGATGATAAAACAACATCCCCTGAGGGACCGAATTTTGTGTACCACATAATCATTCCACCTTTCTTAGTTCTGCTGACGCAAATCACGGATTTTGTCACGGAGTATTGCCGCTTCTTCAAAGTTCTGTTCAGCTATTGCATGGTTGAGACTATCCTGAAGTTTTTCCAGTTCGTCAGCTTTTTTCAAATCCTTTCCCGCCCTTGAAGGAATCTTGCCGGTGTGCTGATAGCTTCCGTGGATTTGCTTCAGCGGACGGAGGAGAAAGTCGGAGAAAACGTTGTAGCAGTTGCTGCATCCGGGCTTGCCGTTGCGGAGGAACTCGGAGGTTGTTGTTCCGCAAAGGTCGCACATCTTTGGAGTTGTGAGGGTTTTTGCTTTTGAAATTGCAAACTGGGGGCTGTTCCAGAAGCCGCTGAAGAGACCTTCAAATTCCTGGTCGAAGCTTTTTCCTGCGAATCCCCAGAAATCCTGATTCTCGTTTGCACATTCACGGCAGAGGTACATTTCGGTTTTGACACCGTTTTTAACCTGAGTTATATGGGTGTTTGCTTCTCTTGCATTACATTTTTGACATAACATATGAACACAACCTTTCTAAACTAAATTTATCAATATGTTTTTGAGCATCTTTGCTCTTATCATATCTCTTTCGGGGCGTCGGATAATCAGTGAACTGTCGCTGAGTGCCGCCATAATGATTTTTGCCTCTTTTTGTGTTACCAGTCCTGCGGCATAAAGTTCTTTTATCACCGCATTTGCACTTGCGGCTGAAATGCTGTCCCCTACGGCTCCCACCACGTGAAGGATGAGGTTCTCGTTTTCGGGAGCGGTTCGGGTTATACGGATATAACCTCCGCCGCCACGTCGGCTTTCCACGCTGTAACCACGTTCGGGAGAAAACCGGGTTGAAATGACGTAATTAATCTGGGATGGAACACAGTTGAAACGTGTTGCCAGCTCGTTCCGCTGAAGCTCGATTTCGCGGTTTTCGGCAAGCATTTCTTTTATGAATTCTTCTATTATATTACTGAGTTTCATTTTTAATCACCTCGGTGCGTTTTTTGACTTTGACTTTCTTTGACCTTTGACTTTATTATAGCATCAAATTTTGATTTGTCAATAGGTTTTTTGAAAAAAGGTCAGAAAAGGTCAAAGTTTTTTTAAAAACGTTAGTAAGTATGTTGAATAATGGACTTTTTTGTGATATAATGACTTCAAGAAAATGAAGCTAATAAGAATGTGACAAGTGTTTAAGTTTTACAAAACGAGGATGTATATAAATGAATATTTTTTTGATACTGTCGTTTTTGTTTTTTATCGGTTCCGTTTCGGGATGGGTGTTGGAAGTGGTATACCGACGCTTTTTTTCTGACAGCAATCCGCAACGCAAATGGATTAATCCCGGATTTTGCACGGGACCGTATGTACCCTTGTATGGGTTTGGTTTGTGCCTGCTATATCTAATAGCCTCGCAGGAAAAGGTCAATTTAATAAGCAATCCGTATCTTAACAAAGCGGTTTTGTTTGTTTTTATGGCGGTTGCAATGACGGCGATTGAATATATTGCCGGTGTTTTTGTTTTGAAGGTGTCAAAGGTTCGGCTGTGGGATTACCGCAATGAATGGATGAATATTCAAGGAATAATTTGCCCTAAATATTCCTTTTACTGGGCGATATTGGGGGCACTTTATTATTTTCTTATTCATGACGAAATCCTGGAGGCTTTGGAATGGCTTTCGAGGAATCTGGCATTTTCCTTTGTTATAGGCTTGTTTTTTGGGGTGTTTGTTATAGATGTGATAAACTCTGCCAATCTGGTTGGCAAGCTCAGAAAGTATGCTGTTGAAAATGATGTGGTTGTGCGGTATGAAGCACTCAAGGTTCATATTCGTGAATGGCATGAGTCAAATATGGAAAAGTATTCTTTTTTCCATCCCTTTCGTTCACAACGGTCTTTGCAGGATTACTTGAAGGAATTGCGTGAAACTTTTGAACATAGGAATAAAAATAAAAAGTAAATGGTGAAAAAATGACAAACGAAAAATCACAAAATTCATATCTTTACGGACTAAATAAAGGTTTGCCAATTGCACTGGGGTATCTTTCGGTGTCCTTTGGCTTTGGCATAACCGCAATAGGAATGGGAATACATCCCATTGGGACAATACTCATATCTTTGACCAATCTTACATCGGCAGGTCAGCTTGCAGGTATAGGGATTATTGCGGCTTGCGGTGCTATCATTGAAATGATATTGACTCAGTTGGTTATCAATATGCGTTATTGCCTTATGGGGCTTGCGCTGACACAAAAACTGGACAGTAGCTTTACAACGCCCCACAGAATGATAACATCCTTTGCCATTACGGACGAAGTGTTTGCAGTTGCGGCGGCGGAGCGGGGACTTATCGGAAGGCGGTTTATGTACGGACTAATCACCTTGCCGCCAATCGGCTGGACTTTGGGGACGGTATTGGGAGTATATGCAGGGCAGATTTTGCCGCTTAGCCTTTGTGCCGCTTTGGGGCTTGCGCTTTACAGTATGTTTATTGCCATAATTGTTCCTCCGGCAAAAGAAGATAAGGGTGTTCTGTTTGCGGTTTTAATTGCTTCGGCAATGAGCTGTGCCATGTTTTATCTTCCCGGACTCAATAAGATTTCAACAGGGTTTCAGGTTATAATCTGTGCGGTTACAGCATCGGCTGTTATGGCTGTTGTTGCACCAAAAGATGGTGAGGAGGGTTAAGGCATATGGATAAAATGTTTTTTGCGTATCTTGCGGCAATGGCTCTTGTGACATATGCCATAAGAATGATTCCGTTCACTCTAATGCGGAGCAAAATCAAATCGCCTTTTATTAAGAGTTTTTTGTTCTATGTTCCATATTCGGTTCTTGGGGCAATGACATTTCCGTATATATTTTATGCAACAGGTGACGTGACAACTTCTGCAATAGGTGCTGCCATTGCTTTTGTGCTTGCATATTTCAAATGCCCTTTGCTTGTTGTTGCGGTTTGTGCCTGCGGAGCGGCATTTGTTTCGGGAATGGTTTTCTAAGGAGAGTTTTATAATGAATAAAGAAGAATATCTGAAAAGAATTGGAATAGAAAAAATCGAATATGGGCAGAGTTATGAGATTTTGAAAAAGCTTCAGTTTGCACACCTGACAACGGTGCCCTATGAAAATCTTGACCTTATGCACGGAGTGCCACTTTCCTTGAAGGTTGAAGATATCTACAAAAAAGTGGTTGAAAACCGCCGTGGTGGATATTGTTTTGAGGTTAATTGTTTGTTTCAATGGCTTTTGGATGAGTTTGGTTTTGAAACAACGGCATACTTTGCAAGATTCTGGCGGGGTGAGGAAGGTGTTCCTATGAAACGCCACAGAATTGTCCGTGCAGAACTCCCTGACGGTAGCTATATCTGTGACGTGGGGATTGGTTCAAAAGCACCAAAGTTTCCTTTGAAACTGGTTGACGGAGAAGTGCAAACGGGATATGGCGAAAGCTATAAAATGGTTTGTGACAAGGACTTTGGTTGGATGGTGTATGAGTTCACAAAAGGTGAGTGGCAGAAGTATTATTCTTTTCACGAAATTCCTGCAGAGGAAATTGACTTTGTGACAACCTCATATTACTGCGAGGTACATCCCGAATCAAAGTTCAACAAAACTCATATTGTTTCCGTAAAAACAAAAGACGGCAGACTCACAATCAATGACCGGGATTATAAGGAATTTCTGGGCGATGATGTGACCTTTGTCGAAGAAAATATGAGTGATGAGAGAATTGATGCAATTTTGAAGGAAAAATTCGGCATTGTGAAGAAATGATGACTGCTTGGAGGGAATGTAAAAAGAAGTCGGTGAACGCATTGCGTTTCACCGACTTTATGTTTTTATTGAAAGTAGATTTTTTCGTTAAAAAGTATTGATACGAAAAGAATACTATTTAATGATGTAATCTGTCACGACTTCAAATTCAGAGTTAAGACCGATATAAACAAGACCGTTGTCTGCATCTTCCGGCACTTCAAATTCGCCATTCTTTAATGCAGCAATAACTCTGCCGCCGCCTTCAATGTTTGCGGCATTTATTTCGTCATAAAGAAGTGTCTGTGCTTCAACTTTTTTGAAAGCATTGGGGTCGTTCTTGTCATAAGCCAGAAGTGAGAGGTAGAAGTCAAGTGTCAGCTTGCTCATCCATTCTTCCTCTTCTGTTCTGAAGGAAAGTGCATCGGCATAATCTATGCTTTTGTCAATCTGTTCATACATACTCTGAGGAGCAGAGTCTATAATTGCTTCAGCTTCGTTGGGGACTGTGCCGTATGCTGTTCTCCAATAATTATGAATATTGCCGAACACATCGTCTCCTGCCTTGTTTGCGAGATATTCAGAGAAGAGGTATACCGAACCGTATACGCCTATATCGAACTTCTGAGCTGTTGTGTCAGTGGCGAAATTATACATAGACTGTCCGTGACGGATACGGTCACTTGTTGCGAACTCTTGGAGGTGACCGTCCTTGGCACCGGAGTATAGCTGTTCTTCAATATAACCTGACATTGATTCATTGAGCCATGTACGCATGATATGTTCACTGCCGGCAAGAAGAGTGTTCGAGAAACAGATGTAATGCTGGAATTCGTGAGCCATAGTGCTCTTGATATACTGTTTGGAAGGTTGGTGAGCCGCCATAAGAGAATTGATGTTAACGATTATATGGTCTGTGTTTACCATATGTGCGTCACATTGTGCCGGAGAAACCTCGGATGACGAATAACAGTCAGCTGCGTAAGCAAGTCCGCCTGTGCTGCCATTGAGTTCTGTGAACAGCAGGTTTACCTTGAGTCCATTATCCACGAAACGTGGCTCCGCAAAGGTGCTTATTGTTGCTTCATATACATTATTATCGAATTCTCTGCCATATTCTGCAATGTCACTGTCGCTTACGTAGTTATCTGATGTCCAGATGTTGCAGTATGTGCCGGCGTACTTACATTCGAATGTTCTCTGAACTCGGTCATCTGTACGGTCAAATGTGTAGAAATCACGGATATCGCCTACTTGGTACGGTGCATACATAGCTTCTGCTCTGTTGCCGGATAAATCAGCAATGCCTTCGGGAAGAAATTGGTCTTTTGCGGCAACGGGAACGATTTCGGGAAGTGTTCCGTCATCAAGTCCGTCTGCTCTTTGGGAAATTGCTTCAACATATGCGGCAAGGTCACCGGTGGTAAGATCTTCGTTGCTGAACGCAAGCTGATCGAAAATGTTGGGGTTATAGATCATTACATAGCTGATTTCCTTGTCTGTTTTGAAAAAGTTGTCGGGTTCAGCTGTTTCTTTTTTGCCGCCGCAACCTGCCAAAAGTGAAAGACAAAGCAATGCGGCAAGCATCGTGCTCAGGATTTTTTTCATAGGTTTTTAGTTCCTTTCTTTTGTATGGTTTTTCTTTTCGTAGATAACATTATTGCCAATTTTACCACAGAATGTCGAAAAATGCAATAAAAAATGAAGATACAAGTTGGTTCAAATTTGTTTTTTTGAACAACTTATGAGAGGTTGACACGGCAATTTAAAGATGATATAATAATTCGTTAGTGAAATGCAAAGCAAATGGAGGGGTAATGATAATGTTGTTGGCACAAATTATAGGTCTGTTTGCGGTAATAACATTTTTGCTCAGCTATCAGCAAAAGAAACGAAAAAATATAATCTTATGGAATGCAATATCACGAGTTTTATATATAATCCAGTATTTTCTGTTAGGAGCTTTTGAAGGTGCAGCGCTTGATATACTCGGCACAGTTTCTTCTGTTGCGGCACAAAAGAAGGACACTAAAATAATTAAAAAATACTTAGTACTTTTTATTGTTGGTGTTAACTTGTTGATACTTGCAGTCGGTTTGCTGCTTTATGAAAATATCTTTAGTCTGTTCCCCATTGCGGGAGTTATTTTACATACAAGTGCTTTTTGGATAACAGAAGAAAAAATCATCCGTGTAGTGTCATTTATAGGTTCACCATTCTGGCTTGTGTATAATCTGGCGAGCTTTGCATATGGTTCTGCGATAGGAGATATTTTAACTATGGTTTCAATAGGAACTGCTATTTACAGATATGACATAAGAAAAAAACAAATTCATATCCCAAACCTTGAAAAGGTTTGATATGTTGATTATATAATTTATTTGAAAGGACTTTACATATTATGAACATCAAAGAACTGGCATTACAAAAACATTATGACTGGAAAGGTAAAATCGAGGTTGTTTCACGAACTCCCGTGAAGTCAAGCGAGGATCTGGCAACGGCATACACTCCGGGTGTTGCGGAGCCGTGTCTGGCGATAAAGGATGATGTGGACAAGTCATACGAACTGACACGCCGTCACAATCTGGTTGCGGTTGTGACAGACGGCTCGGCTGTTCTTGGTCTTGGAGACATCGGACCTGAGGCAGGTATGCCTGTTATGGAAGGTAAGTGTGTTCTCTTTAAGGAATTTGCGGATGTTGATGCATTTCCAATCTGTATCAAGAGTCAGGATGTGGATGAAATCGTAAAGACGGTTTACAACATTTCAGGCTCCTTTGGTGGAATCAATCTTGAGGATATTGCGGCTCCACG
>JAZNLK010000081.1:0-16293 GCA_045579055.1 Clostridia bacterium | reverse complement strand
TCTTTCCTCGTCTACCTGCCTGATTTACGCATTAAGGTTACGGTTACCTTTTGGACTTCGTTGCTTGCGGTCAACTTATCCGCTTAATACGCCTTAGTATCAGGTTTCTGTCCGTCAGGCTACGATTTCGCTATTGCTTCTTCTCTCCCACTCCTCACGATGTGAAACTTGCAAGTCGCTTTTGAGTTCGTTGGTAACTACGCCTCGGTGGACTTTCACCACAGAGCATTGATATGCCCGTCATACCACAAAAAGAGGACTGTCCTTTCGGGACAGTCCTCTTTAATTACAGATTAACATCTATCGCTTTTTTCTTTTCAGCTGATTCGAATGCCGCCTCCATAACCTTCATAACACGCATTGCCTGCTCTGCTGTAATTGACAACGGAGCTTTTCCTTCAATGGCTGCGGTCAACTGGTCATAGCTTTTGCTCAAGCTATCTGTGATGCCCTGAGGCATTGAAAGTTCAATTGACTCGGTTGATTCAGGATTTCTTGGTGCCATGGTCTTTGTGGGACCTGCAGCCGTCATAACAACCTCTTCCTCCCACACATCGTCCGAATCTGTTCTGCGAATGATTTTTCCGTTGCACTCCCAGTCTTCAATAACCATTGTTCCGCGTTCACCCGAAACATACCAACGAGGATGTGTTATATAGTTATTTGTGGAAACCTCAACAATAACCGAAAGACCATCTTCAAAAGTCATATGCAGATGAAAATTATCGTCCACATCAGGGTACTGAACACTCAGCATCTTGCAGTACACCTGAGTAATCTTCTGCGGAAGCATATAAAGGAGCTGATCAATGAGGTGAACACCCCAGTCAAGCATCATTCCACCGCCCAGACGTTTGACTGTACGCCAACCTGCAGGAACACCGCGTGAACCTTCAACACGGGACTCAATAACATACACATCTCCTAAAATTCCGCTTTCAACCTTTTCTCTCATAAGCAGAAAATCACGGTTTACTCGTCTGTTCTGATTAACAGTAAAGAACTTTCCGCTTTTTTCTGCAACTGTCATAACCTTTTCAAGTTCCTCAGAGCTCAAGGTAACAGGCTTTTCGCAAATTACGTGCTTTCCTGCCTCCAATGCCGCAATACAGTTCTCCATATGTGCTTCGTTTGTTGTTGCAACAAGCACAATGTCAATTTCGGGATCGGAAAGCAGAGCTTCTCTTGATGGATACGCCACCAGACCGTATTCCACCGCCGCCTCCATTCTCTTTGGATTTAAATCAAAAACGCCTTTAACTTCAATATTGTCCACATATCCCGGAAGTTTGGGGTCATGCGACTTGTTGGAAATAATTCGGAAATGTGATGACGCCATACTTCCGAATCCGATAATACCAAGCTTATACATTTTCATTACGCCCACCACATTTCTCCTGCTGTCTCATAAATTATAGTATCCTTAAGAATTGCAATAGCTTTTTCAAGCCCTTCTTTGGGAGACATAAGACCGTCTTCGTGCTCAATTGAAATCGCACCATCATAGCCAACAGCCTTGAGGGTTGAAACAATATTGTTCCATACTTCTTTGCCGTGACCATAGCCAACGGTTCTGAATACCCATGAACGATTGAGAATATCTCCATATTCCTGAGTGTCAAGAACACCGATCTTTGAAGTATTTGCACCGTCAATCTTTGTATCCTTTGCATGGAAGTGATAAATTGCATCTCCACCAAGCATTTTGATTGCCTCGCAAGGGTCAATGCCTTGCCAGAAAAGGTGACTTGGATCAACGTTTGCACCGATGATATCCCCAACAGCCTCTCTCAGTTTCAAAAGAGTTGAGGGGTTATAAACACAAAACCCCGGATGCATTTCAAAAGCAATTCTCTTTATGCCGATTTCTTTTGCGAGTTTTGCAGTTTCCTTCCAATAAGGAATTATAACCTTGTTCCATTGCCAGTCAAGAATATCAAGATATTCAGGCGGCCATGCACAAGTAACCCAGTTGGGATTCTGTGAATTTTCACAATCGCCGGGGCAACCTGAAAATCCGATGATTGTATCAACGCCCAGGAGCGCCGCAACCTTCATTGCATCAACAAAATCATTGTGGAACTGAGCCGCAATTTCCTTATTTGGATGAACAGCATTACCGTGGCAGGCAATTGCCGAAATTTTTATATTGTATTTTTCGAGAAGACCTTTAAGCCAAGCTACCTTTTCAGGATTATCAATATAGTCCTTTGGGTCAAGGTGAGCCTTGCCGGGGTAGCCTCCTGCACCGATTTCAATACTGTCAACACCAAGCTCGCTGAGATATTTGAGAGCCTCCTCCATTCCCATTTGATTCAAAACCGGTGACATAACTGAGAGTTCCATAAATTAATCATTCCTTTCTGTGTCATATGTGCACGCCTATAATCTAAAAAAATTTATTTAGATTGCCATTTTTGTAGCGAGTGATGCTGTGCTATGTGCACCGCTCCGAGCAAAAAAAGGCAAGATGGATGAATTTTTTAGATTATTCTTCGACGGGAGCACTCCATGGCGCACCCATTTCAATATTTTTCTTTATGGGGCAAGCCCATCTTACGGCATTGCGGATAATCTTCTGAACATTCTCGTTATGGAAAATGGGGTTTGTTTCGTGTCCGGGCTGGAAGTAGAAAACCTTTCCGTTTCCTCTTGTCCATGTGCAGCCCGACCTGAACACTTCGCCGCCCTTGAACCAGCCGATGAAAATAACATCGTCAGGCTTTGCAATATCAAAGGGTTCGCCGTACATTTCTTCATTTTCAATTACAAAGCTTTCGTCAACACCCTCTGCAATGGGATGATTGGGCATAATTGTCCAGATTCTTTCTCGCTCATCGTTACGCCATTTGAGGGTACAGCTTGTTCCCATAACCTTCTTGAAAATCTTTGAAAAATGTGCTGAATGGAGAGCAATAAGTCCCATACCGCCCACAACGTATTTGTGGATTCTTTCAACAATCTCGTCGGGAACTTCGTTGTGTCCTGCATGACCCCACCAGATGAGAACATCTGTATCAGCAAGAACTTCTTCAGTAAGACCACATTCCTCATCATCAAGAGTAGCAGTTCTCACCTCAACATCGTCTGTTCTCAGAAAATCCGCAATGCAGTTGTGCATACCGTTGGGATAAAGCTCTGCAACCTCAGGCTTTTTCTTTTCGTGTATAAATTCATTCCATACCAAAACTTTCATTTGATAATCTTCCTTTCTATAATTTCACTTCGCTACCCGTCTCGGCTGACTTATACATAGCTTCCAATATCTTAATCATATTAACGCCCTGAATGGGGGTGAAGTCAGGTTCCGCACCATTTTGAAGCACATCCGCAAAATGTCTGATGTTTTCGCCATGAATTCCGGGCACATCTTTAACCTTGGGAATAATATCTTCAAGCACGCCTGCATCTTCTGTGAAGATTTTCACCTTGTCGTTTTTGAATTCTATACCTGATTTTGTTCCACGGAGCTCAACAAATACGTTTTCTTCTTCAATATTTGAAGCCCAAGAGAATTCTATCTGAAGGCAGGCACCGTTATCAAATCTGATAAAGCCCATTGCAAGGTCTTCAACATCAAAAATTCCATCAGCCTTCTTTTCGCCGAAATTTGAATGTTCTGAATCTGAAACATCGCTGTCAGCAAACTTTGCATAGGTACATCCTGAAACCGAAACAGGTGTGGGGTTTCCCATAAGCCAGATTGCGAGGTCAATCATATGTACTCCAAGGTCAATAAGCGGTCCGCCGCCCGACTGTTCTTTGGTTGTAAACCAACCACCCTTGCCGGGAATACCACGTCTTCTCTGCCAGCCACAACGTCCACAGTAGATTTCGCCCACTTTACCTTCTTCAATATAGTTTTTGAGATATCTTGCAGTTTTGCGGTAACGGTTGTTTCTCATAACCATAAGCTTTTTGCCGGATTTTTCAGCTGCATCCATCATTCGCTGAGCTTCTGCTGCTGAAACAGCATCAGGTTTTTCGCAAAATACATTTATGCCCTTTTCCAATGCTTCAACCGCAATAATTGAATGCAGATAGTTTGGGGTGCATATATCAACGTAGTCCAGACCTTCCATATCCAGAAGTTCCTTATAGTCCGTGAATGATGCCACATCATTCATATCAAACTCTTTTTTGAACGCATCAATTTTTTCGGGCACAATATCACATATTGCCGCAATTTCAATATTATCCAATTTCCCATAGCCGAGCATATGAGCTGTACGACATATTCCGCCAAGTCCAATAAGTCCGACTTTTAATTTTTCACTCATAGTATAACCTCCCTGAAAATATTTTTTTCAATTTAAGTATAGCATAATTAAATTTTCTATGATATAATATATTTAGCAAAAAATATCAATTTTTTACTATTGAAGGTGAGATTATGTATAACATTCCCGAAAAGCCATTTATAATAAACGGAATAAAAAGCTGGATTCACTGCGTAAGATGCGACTATGAAAAGAGCAATGTCCGGATTCCCGACCGCTACCACTATCACGATTACGTTGAACTGCTGTACGCAATTGATGCTGATGTGACGGTCTGGTCAGGCGGTGAAAAATGCAGTTTCCGAAGTGGTGACTTAATTATCATAAACTCTCAGGAATCCCATGCCTTCACATACAACCGTGAATCGCACTATATCTGCATAAAATTTCTCCCGCACATACTCTACGCTGACGAGAATTCTCTGTTTGAATTCAGATTTGTTGTGCCCTTCCTGCTAAAAAGCTCCGGACAGAAAATTTTCCACAATGACGAACTTCAAAGCATCAACGTCGCCTCACTTGTGACAGAAATAATGAATGAATGGACTTCAAAAGGTCCTGCCTATGAACTGGTAATCCGTGCCAATATCCTCAAAATTTTCACAGGAATCTTCCGCTACTGGCACCAAAGCAACGTTTTTTCGGATACAACACACATAACCGATACCTTAAAAACAGCCCTGCAATATATCGATGAAAATTTCAGCACTGTCACTGAAACTGAAGTTGCAAAGCATTGCAACGTAAGCTACAATCACTTTTCATATCTTTTCAAAAACGCCATGGGAAAAAGCTTCATCGACTATATAACATTTTTACGGCTTCGTGAGGCAGAAAAATTGCTGCTTTCATCGGATATGAGTATAACAGAAATTGCAAATGTTGCAGGATTTTCCACATCAAGTTACTTTATCTCTAAGTTTAAAAAAGCTAAAGGCCTTACCCCAAAACAATTTCGTGAAAAAACAAGAAATCTTGCTGTATAACAGAAAATGCTGTTGCATCAAACCGGTTAACGCAACAGCATTGTTTTTCTTTATTTCCTTACCTCTGCAACTATGAAGCTTAAACCGCCCATTTTCAAGGTGTTTCCACTGACCTCCACATTCTGTGACAGCAAAATCTTTCCGATTTCAGGCACATCAACACTATAATTTCTTGCCGAGGGATTGAGTGCAATTACAAGCTTTTTATCTTCTTCAAAGCGTTCAAAAACAAATGGATATCCTTTTTTCAGCACATTAAATCCGCCTTCTGCCCAAAACGCTTTTTCCGATTTATGCAAAGAAATCAGTTTTTTCACAAACATCAGCACCGAATCTTGGTCGTTCATCTGTGCTTCAACCGTTGGGGCATTATCTCTTGAATCGGTGGGGAGATAAGGTGTATCACTTTCAGAAAAACCGTGATTTTTTCCACTATTCCACTGCATCGGTGTCCTTGCACCGGTTCGGTTATAACCGCCCTCCTTTGAAGGAAGGTCTTTGATGTAGTCCATTCCGATTTCGTCCCCGTAATAAACAAATGGAACTCCCGGCATAGTGAACAAAAATACAAAAGCCGCTTTCAGCTCCTGGACGTCACGCATATAACCGAGCCTTTGCATATCGTGGTTCCCCGTTATCATCCCTATGTATCCTTTACCCTTTGTGTTATGGTAATCAAACATAAAGCGGTCAAGATAGGTGTTTATGTCGCCTTTTCCTTCCTTATTAAAATAACTGTCACCCACAAAAAGTCTGGTAACATTTCTTCCTTTTTCGTGGCGAAAAAGTGAAGTGTATGCAGGAATTTCGCTGTGAAGAAGAAAATCCAGATGGAATCCCGAATTGATAGCCTTTTCAGGAAGCCCCCATTCGGAGATGAGCAAACATTCAGGGTTTTTCTTCTCCATATGCTCACGTATTTCAGTCCAGAACGCTTTAAGATAGCTTCCGTCTGTGTCACCTTTGATAAGCGATGCAGCCATATCAACCCGAAATCCGTCTGTTCCCAAATCAATCCAGAAATCAATTATCTTTTTCAGCTCATTCTTCGTTGCAACGCAATCGGGATGGTCAACAGGCAACTGCCATGGTTTTTTGGGGTCAGGATGTGCGTAGCCGTAGTTAAGTGCCGGCTGGCTCCAGAAAAAGTTTGCAATATAATTTCCGTTTCTTTGGCTGTAGCCTGCAATACCCTCAGGATTATCAAACGTATCATCCGTCCAGATATAACGGTTTGTGAACTCGTTTTTTTCTGCCTTCTGGGACTCGATAAACCAGGGATGGTCAATTGACGTATGCCCTGCCACAAGGTCAAAGATAACCTTCATTCCCCTTTTGTGCACCTCATCACAAAGATTTTTGTAATCATCATTTGTTCCGTAACGAGGGTCAACGGCATAAAAATCGGTCACATCATAGCCCGCATCACGGAAGGAGCTTTTATTAATGGGATTCAGCCATATTGCAGTAAAGCCCATTTCTTCAATATAATCAAGCTTTTCAATAATGCCTCTCAAATCACCGATGCCGTCACCGTTTGTATCATAAAAAGATTGGGGATAAATTTCATATACTACCCCGTTGTTTAACCAGTTTGACATATACTTTCTCCTTATTCGGATTTATCCTTTATTCAATATTCTTTCTTCTTTATTCTTTTTGTTCAAATTCTTTTGCCGTATATCCGCAAAAAAGGGAGGAAAACCCTCCCTTTTGTTAAATTATTCCTCAAATTCGTAAACAACCACTGTTTTGGGCGATGCACTATAAGAGAACACAACAGCCTTGTAGTTGCCATCAGTGAATTTATACAAATCCTCTGCTTCCTCAAGAGCAAAGCTTCTTCCGCCGGATACGAAATAAATCTTTGAAAGAGAATTCTTAATGTAATTCTCTTTATGACCCTTCAGGGATTTCAGAGTGAATGTGTTTGCAGTAACATTCTCAATATCACCAAGCTGGAAACGGTTGAACGCAATATAGTGTTCAGGATATGTTCCGTTTGCCGCAAACCATGTCACAGGATTTGCATCTGCCGCAGTGAGCTTTACATCGGGCATTCCGGACAGTTCGTAATCGAATATACGTTCAACAGCTCTTGCCTTTGAGCCCAAAGTCTCAAAACGAACAATATCCCCCGCTCCAAGCTCCGAAATACCAATTATATATCTTGCCTTTTCCTCATCAGGAAGATTATTAACCTCACCAACCTGAATGATTCCTCTTGAGCCGAAACATTTTGTTCCGAATTTCTCCTGATAGAGAATACCTGCTTCAAGCACCTTGAGGGTTTCGTCTGCCGTAAAGGATACATCCGCAAGAGTTGAAAGGTCCTTTCCATTGACGGTGTAAACAATTTCGGAATCACTGATCTGTGTTTCAACTTCCTCAACAACAATATTGTTTGCTGAATCGGATGTAACTGCCGTAATTCCACCTGTTGAAGCAGCATAATTCTTCTTCTGTGAAAGGAAAGTAGGCATTCCAAATTCATCAGGCATATACATATCGAGGTTCTGAGCCTGGTTTGAACGGTTTCCGGCAACATTCGTCACATTTGCCGAAACGCTGTATAAATCATCAAACTCTGTATCGGTTGTATACTGACCGCCAACTGTGGGAATCACGAATACAGGAGTGTTATTCCTGACAAGAGCAATCTGCTTGTGTTCAAGCCAGAACGCATTTGATTCTCTTGAATAGAGCCCTGATGCAATATTACCCATGAGTTTAAATTCCGAGTCTTCGTTTTCAACAGTTGTGTCAATCTCACGGATTTGTCTGTCGGAGTTCAGCTTATATCTGATAAAAGCCTTTTCATAAATCCAGTTACCTGAATTCTTTGCATTTGCAAGGGTTTCAGCAAGCTCACTTCTCGACATCATAACGCCGTCAACACGAACTTTTTCAGCAGTCTCATATATATTCCATGTGCCTTTTTCATCAAAAACTTTAATTCTTGTGGTTGTTTCAAGAACGCCTTCGCTTCCTGTTGCCTGTGAGAATGCCGTGACCCAATCGGACGAGCCGGCAGTATAGGCTTCCATAAACAGAATCTCACCATTATCCTCAACAAACGCTTTTACGTTATTACCGATTCCCGGTTCATCAGCCGGTCTGTGACTTTCATAGTAAGCCGACATTGTATAATTTTCGCCATCTATGACAAATCCGTCTGCATACTTTGATTCAAGCTTGCCTGTTACGGGATTTGAATAAACCACAAATCTTGCATTTTCTCCCGATTCGGTTTCGTAAAACTTCACAAGCGAGTCCTTCTTTATCTTGCTTGCAGAAAGAGTCTTTCCTTCAGAATCGGTAATTCTGAGAGTTGCCTTGTCAACAACCATTTTGTTGCCGTCTCTGTCAATAACGGTCACAGCTTCATCATCTGTAACAACACCTGTCACATAGTGAAGTGTGTAGTTATCAACAAACACGACATCATATGCACTGTCCTTATCGTTGTTCACAAGGGTCAAAGAACCGCCAACAACTGCAAGCTCCTCTGCCGTCCAATAAGGATTTGCATATCCGTTTGAAACCACAGCCACATCTTTGTCGAGAGAATATTTTTTCTCGCCTCCGTTTTCTGTTTCAGCAATCAAAGTTCCCTTTTCAACATCTGATGCTGTTGACAAAAGAACGGAATCCGAAATCTCCACAACTTCATCATTACCCGTGAGCCAAGCAAGAACAATGCTGTCCGCATGGGACTTATGGGTCGCAACAATCACTTCTCTGCCGAGAAAACCGTTGAGCAAACCATTTTTATCGACGTATTTTTTGCCGCTGACATTTGCCGCATAGTCGTCGGTTTTTTCACTACCATCAAGGGCTGTTATTCCGTTTTCAATAACAATGCCTTGAGTGAGAGTGATGCCATGCTTTTTGTAAAGAGTATTTTTGCCGTCAGGATAATAAGAAATCTGCTCTGTGCTGAGTGCCATCTCAATTGTTGGTGCAAGCAATGCATTATAAAGCATAATTGCCGCATTACCACGGCTTATGAGACCGCTTTCTTCATCACCTTCAACATTTTTGAGAATATCCAACTTGTCGCAATAGTTCATAAGTGCCGACGAACTGCCTAAAATTCTCTCGGAATAACCGATTGCACGCATTGTCATATAGATAAGCTCTGTCTCGGTTACGTAGTCATCAGGTCTGAACTTTGAATTTCCATCACCTGAAATGATTCCGATGTCATATGCCGCAGAAATACCTGCAAAGTTTTTATGTCCTTCAGGAACATCCGAGAAGGATTTATGAGCTTCGCCAAAACCTCCTACTCCGCCGAGAGCCATTTTTGCAACAGCTTCTGCCGCTTCGCCTCTTGTCATAAGATGGTCAATTCCGAAGATTTCGTCATTAACATTTTCCATAATTTCAAGATGCGAAAGAAGAGTTACGGGGCCTTCACAGAATGAACCTTCAACGTCTTCACCAAGCTCCGATGCATTTGGGTCGGGAACATAACCGAAAATTTCGATTTCCGCAAGAACCAGAATGAAGGTGTCCATCTTGATTACCCTTACATAACGGTACGGTGTCTTTGATGGTGTAACCTCTGCCGTCTCACCAAAGGGAATGGGGTCATCGCCCATGGCAATAATTCTTTCCTTCACCGCAAAATCAGGAGTATTGGAAAATTCAACCGCAACTCTCTGACGGTATGCATCGTCAGGCTGGTCAGGACGATGATGAAGAACAACAGAAGTAATTCTGTGGGGTTCACCAAGGTCAATCATCATATGCTCGTTTGGTCCAAGAGTACCTCTTGCCCAGATTGTGTTATAGTTTCCGTCATTAACCGCCGCAGGACTATATCCACCCATGGTTGAACTGGGATAAAGAGCCTTGCCCGGAGCAACGTTTTCAGCAGCCACTTCTGCCGCCGAAACAGAAAGAGCAGGCAACAATCCGACACATAAAACTGCACATAAAACAATAGCTAAAAATCTTTTCATTACTTTGCTCCCTCCTCTGCCATATTTTCTGAAAGTTCAAGATATCTTGCAAAAATAACTGCCGCTTCAGCACGGGTTGCATTTGCATCGGGTGCAAAGCTTCCGTCCTCAAAGCCTGTGATAATGCCCATTCCGCCCAAATTCTTTACAGCTTCAAGCGCATAATCAGCAATTTTTTCTTCATCGGCAAATTCTGCCGCATCAACTGCCTTAACAAGATTCTGCTTCTGCATTGCACGGTAAATCATAACAGCCAGATCCTGACGTGTTACCTGACTTCCAAGACCGAACTGAGTTCTTGAGAAGCCTGTCACAAGACCGTTTATCTTTGCAGCTGTGATGTAGGGATAATACCAGCTTCCAATTACACAATCATCGTAACCGTTGTAGCTTTCGTCGGTGGGTGTTCCCGTTGCAGTAACCAAAAGCTTCACCGCTTCTTCACGGGTAAGCTTTCCTGCAGGGTCAAACTTGCCGTAACCTTTGCCGTTTATGATTCCTCTTTCTGAAAGTGTCATAATAGAACCCGTTGCCCAGTCAAAGCCTGCAAGATCATTATAGGTCACAGGACTTGCAGTTTCAGTTTCATTTGAAGTTCCGCTTCCGTTACCCTGATTTCCGGTTGAGGCAGGAGGAACGCTGGCAACAGCATTTGAACCACCGCCAAAGCCGCCTGAACCACCGCCGCCCAGAACTTTTCCGCCTGAGCCTAAGCTTGCTTCGATTTCATCCGCAATTTCCTCAGCTATCGAAGCCATACCGCCAACATAACTTCTCACAACAGTATCAATCTTAGTGTCAAGCTTCTTTGCCAACTGGAGAGGTGTTACTTTTCTCAAAGTGCTTTCGCTTATACCAAGAATATCGCTGTTTTCTTTGATTGCCTTTTCAACTTCTTTTGTGTTGCCACCTGCGATAACAGACAAAACATTCGCCTTTTTGTATGCATCAACAAGCTCTTGTGCGTTGTCTGCTCCGTCTTCTTCGAGAACGGCGGGGAAAATCTGTTCAAATTCTTCCGCATCATACTCCTCGCCAAAAACATCAGGCATCGAATTGATATAAGGTGCAATTTCCTCTGCAAAATCTGAACTGTTCAAGGTCTTGTCAACAACAATCGCCGACATTGCTGTCACAGTAAGAGCTTCAACATTCCACTCGGTGACGGATTCGTCAAACAAACCCTTTTCAACCGCATCTTTTGCAAGGACAAAGCTTTCTGCCATTGTATCTGAATCTGTGAAAGCATCTGCCGCATTGCCGAAAAATGCCACATTCGCTTCAACAAGTTCATCAAAATTATCTTCTGTCACATTTTCAAATGCATCAGCAACCGCATCCACATTGATTTTCTCTGCCGTAAAGGTCTTTCCGCTGATTTCAGCGTCGTTACCAGAACAGAAGAAACCGATTGTATACATACCTGTCGCAAGTTCATCGTCAAATGTGTAATCAAGCATAAAGTCCCATACACCCTTTGCCGACTCGGGAGCATAAATAACCTTATGATCAACAATGTCACTTTCTGTGTAGCCATCAAAGTCTGCACCGGGTTTCAGAACAACAATACCCACCATTTCACCGTTTGCCTTACCGCCGAATGTAAGACTGTTACCGATTTTTGAGAGACTGGGTTCGGTTGCCGCACCGCTTGTTTCATCTGAGATTTCTGTGCCCTTTTTAATATCGGTATAACCACGCAGAACCTTGAGTCCATCAAGGATTATACCTTCCCACACACCGTCAGTTGTCACAACCGCATCAAGGTTGATATCAGCAAATCCTGCTGTTCCCCTTGTTACACTATCGGTTGCATAAGCCGTTTCGGCATATGCACCATTTTCGTCTCTTGTGCCATAAAGAGCCGCAAAATTATATGTGCCGGGTTTCATAACCAATGATGCATCATAGCTTGCAATAGAAGAATCTGCCGATGCACTTTCACCTATGATGCTGTATCCTGCTTCGCTGTCTGTAATCATGTCCTCGATTGCCGATTCGGGAACATATGCATAAAGCGAACAAGCCGCAAGACGTTTCAACGAACCGAGCTGATAATCCTTTTTGTATATACCCACATAACGGTATTTGTTTTCCTTTAATTCCTCAGGCATCTCAAACACCAGCAAACCGGTGTTCGAACTCACGAAAGTGGGTTTTTCAATAAATGCGATTTTATCCAGGTTTGCTTCATTGAATTCTCTGTCAAGGCTGTTTGTTGCAAAAAGTGTTACGTTGTTGCCGTAATCATCCATTCCCGGATGCTTAAGCTGATAAGCCATATGAGAAACAGGCATTTCAGCTCCAAGGTCATAGGTGATTCTGAGAACGTTATCCCCTGCCTGAGTTACACCAAAAAGTGTTGAAGGATCGCTGTCAGCCACATAATCTCTTGTTGCAAAGTTGGAAATGGTCATATTATATTGTGACTTTTCATTTGAAACATAAATTGTTGCATCGTCCGTGATACGAACAACGTTTCCGCTCTGTACATCAACGCCGTCAGCCACAACACCCAGAATTGAAATTTCGCTTATGTCAAAATTTGAATTGGTTGTTTCGATTGTAAGATATCTGTATGTGGGATTTCCGTCCCAATTGATGTAGCTGAGATTGTCCTCAAGGCTCTTTCCCACATTTCCGTCAAAAACGCCAAGCACATCCTTGTGGAAAACTCTTTTGGACAGTTCCGCTTCGGTTGCCCCATAAATTTTAAGGTTCTTTGCTGAACCTGTTGCATTAGGGATGACCGCATACTTATAAATTTCGCAGTCAGCACCAAGGTCAATGACAATTGACTTATAAACTCCGCCCGTTTGGGTAACCGAGCTCCAATATGTGTTCACATCACCGTCAACTGCCATTGCAGGGTCGGTATCATCCAGCGAGCCATAAGCGAATGCCGCCTTGCCGGTTGCAAGCTCAACCAAATCCACAGGCTCAACAACTTCGCCGCCTTCTTCACCGCCTTCGCCGCCTTCGTCATCGCCTCCGCCTGTTCCGGGGATACCCCAGACTTCAACCTCACTCAAACGGAACGAAGGACTTGCGTTGGATGTCATATAAAGTATCACATAACGACCTTCAACTGCTTCGCCAAGCTCAACGGTCTTCACGCCTTCAGACCAACCGCCCGCCTCACCTGCAAGAACCTTCACAGCACCACTCGGAACAGCGTCTCCGTTCATTGGATCTTTTGAAACATATACTTCGAGATTCTTTGTGAAGTTCACCGCAACTGCATCAACAATCAGCTTGCTAACCAAATAATTTGCTTCAAGGTCGATTGCAATAAGCGAAGGTCCATATGTAATATATTGATTCTGACCATTGTTTGCAAAATATATACCATCAGTAATTGTTGCAAGGTCTGTATACGGTGCAATTCCTGCCGATGCTCTCGACGCCGTTGAGGACTTGCCCGCAGCAACATTTGTCGCTTCAACAATTTCCGCATCATTTGCTAAAGCAGGAATTGTAATGCTCGTCAGCACAAGCATAAGGCTGAGCACTGTTGCGAGTATCTTCTTCAGTCTATTCATTCTTTCATTCCTCTCCTACCAAAGCCTTTTGCTTTTTATTTTTGTTTTGCAGAAGCAGGCGTTTACCTGCCTCTGCAATTAAATCAAATTAAAAATTATTTACCCCAGACTTCAAGTTCACCAAGTCTGAATACTCCACCTGCTGTTCTGTGAACAATAATGTATCTTGCATTCACAGGAGTATCAAGCTCGATTGTCTTTGTTGCAACGCCCCATTCATCCGGATTTGCAGTTCCGTCAAGGATTGTTGTTTTTTCCGCAGGCAAACCTGTTGATGTTGAATACGGTTCATTTGCAAGGTATACGCTCAGGTTGCTTGAGAACTGGGTTGCAGCTGCATCTATCATAACCTTTTCGATGTCATAGTTTGCACCAAGGTCAAGACAGAAAACACCGTGGTAAGAACCTATAAACTGTTTACTGTTTCCGCCCACGCATACGCTGCCGTCTGTTATAACGCTAACATCTGCGTAGCCCGCACTTGCACCCATTGAATATACAACACTATCAGCGTTAGCTTTTCCATATGCAACGTTCGTAGCTTCAACTTCCACATCTGTCTCAGTTGACGGCAAGCCCCATGCTTCAACTTCGCTAAGACGGAATGAACCGCTTGCAGTTGATGTCATTTTGATAATCACATAGCGTCCGTCAACGGGTGTATCAAGTTCTACGGTCTTTACACTGCTGTCCCAACCTGCTGAATCTCCGGTAAGAATCTTTGTTGCACTTGCAGGAACAGTAACTCCTGATGAAGGTGTATCGGAAATATATACTTCAACATCCTTTGAGAAATCTACTGTAACCGCATCAATAACCACCTTGCTTATTGAATAACGTGCTTCAAGGTCAATACAAACAGCTGAAGGTCTTGTTGTTATAATAAACTGGTTAGATACTGTTGAGAAGAAAATACCGTTGGTAATTACCGCAGGATCTTTACATCCATCAATTGTGGGTGCGTGTGAATATGTTGCACTCTTGCCACGAGCAACATTTTGGGGAATAACCGCTTCTTCAATTGTTGCATCCTTATAAACTTCGATTTCGTTTACATAGCCGCCAACTGTGCTTGCTGTACAATCTGCAACAACATAGCGGTAAACGCCTGCCTGTGTTTCGTCAAGAACAAATGTCATTGTAACACCGTTCTGAACTCTTTCGCCAAGGAATACCCAGCCTGAACGGTCAGCACCTGCAAGGGGAAGTGTGTTTGCAAGATAATACTTCTGACCCTTTACACGATCAGCCGATACGTTATCATTTGTTGTAATTGCAACCATATCAACACGTCTGCCGCCTTCGCCCAAGTCGATGAAGGTATAATATGCGTTTGCAGCCGGACCAACACCATACATAGTGGTTTTGTCACCATCAACCAATCTGTTGCTTGCGTCTGTGTCATATGTAGCTACTGTATCTGTTGAGCTTGCAAGATGGGTTGTTGCATTTTCAGTTACCGATACATATTCAATTTCTTTTATACTGCTGTCTTTATAAACCTCAATTTCGTTTACATAGCCGCCAACTGCACTGTCTGTACAGTCTGCAACAACATAGCGGTATGTTCCCGCCTGGTCTTCATCAAGAATAAATGTCATAGGCACTGCATTGTTAATTCTTGTGCCGAGATATACCCATTCTGAGCGATCTGCACCGTTAATGGGAAGTGTATTTGCGAGATAATACTTCTGACCCTTTACACGATCAGGACCATATACATCATTTGTAGTAATCACAACCTTGTTAACAGGTCTGCCACCGTAACCCAAATCAATAAAGGTGTAATATGCATCTGCCGCAGGACCTGTGCCGTATAATGTTGAAGCGTTTCCGTCAACCAGATAGTTGTTAGCATCTGTTTCATAGGTTGTTGCTGTTGCTGTTGAGCTTGATTTATGTGTTGTGGCTTTGTCTGTTACTGATGTATATTCAATTTCTTCGGGAGCATTCTTCACATAAACCTTGATTTCTGCAACAGACAAACCGTCAGTTTCATCAAATGTTTCAAGTGAAACATATCTGTACTTACCGGCATTTGCAGGAACATAGAATGTCTTGTAGCCAACTTCTGTGCTTACTGCTGTCAAATCTTCTGCTACATTACCTGCCTTGAACTCACCTGCATCTTCTTCATAAGCGATGTTATCGGGAACAGTATTACCAAGAACAACATCAAAGCCCGAACCACGGTTGAAGAAGTTGTGATATGCAAGAACTTCAATACGGTCAATTTCATAAGCCGCTTCAAGGTCAACAAACATTGCACCCTGGCTTCCTGCATTGCCATAAATAACTGCACAAGTGCTGTCATCACCGTCAACAAGATTCATAAGGGGATTTGCCGTAGCCTCCCCACCTGTGGATGTACCAACCTCTGTTGTGGGTGTTATGAGGTTATAGCCGCCTTCATCAGGCAAAGCCACAACTTCTGCACAGGGTGTTGCACTGTTCATTTCCCAAAGCATAAACTTTGTCTTTGCAGGAGCATATGAAAACTCCATTGTTGTGCTGA
>JAZNLK010000080.1:0-9949 GCA_045579055.1 Clostridia bacterium | reverse complement strand
CTAAAGAGTTTTCAATAATCTGTAACGCCGATTATTTTGAAGAAATGTCCTGTCAGGATAGTTTTGTGCTTTGAGAACTATTTATCGGTAACGGTTCTGTACTTGCGTGGCGTGCAACCAAAGGCTTTTTTGAACTGAGTATAAAAATATCTTTCCGAGGGAAAGTTTACATATTCCACAATTTCGGATATTGTCTTGTTGCTCCTGAGAAGAAGCTCTGCTGCAATGGAAAGTCGTTTTTCGATGAGAATTTCAGAAAGCTTCTTTTTGTAGTTTTTCTGCAGTATTCGTGAGGTTTGTTTTGTACTCAGGTGCAAAGAATCCGCAAGGCTTTGCAGTGTTATATCTTTTTGGAATGCATTTATTATATCATCAATTTTTACAAGATAGCTTTCATTGGCTATATAGGTCCTCTTTTTTTCGGAAGAATGAAGTTTGTAGATATTGCAGAATATGAGCTTCAATATGGAAGTTGCGGCTTCATATGCAATTGTATCGGTGAAATCGCAGGTGTCTTCAAGCTCTTTTTGAAGTTGAACAAGCATGAGTGACAGAGGAATTTCAAAAGGCTCGTTTTTTGAGAAAAACATATCCATAAATTGATGAAATTCGCCGGGCTTTGTTCCTGTTTTGTCATAGGAAAACAGAACCCGGAATCCTGCTTTGCGGATTGTACGATGTTTGCAAAAGGGTGGTATGC
The DNA here is from genome assembly GCA_045579055.1 of Clostridia bacterium. Classification (GTDB taxonomy): domain Bacteria; phylum Bacillota; class Clostridia; order Monoglobales; family Monoglobaceae; genus SIG440. The sequence goes on along the minus strand of JAZNLK010000080.1, from coordinate 9,249 downwards.
ATATAAAGCAGTTTTTGTGCTCAGAAACCCTTTCGGCGGTATGTATAGTTATTGGTTCATCGGCAACATAGAACAGTTCGTACATAACGTGATAATGCAGATTCTTGAGTTGAGTTGGAACGGCTTCTTCCAAAACAACGGGTTTTTCAATAGTTGCGGTGAAACCTATGTTTTCTATTTTAAATTTTATGTTTTTTGATATCCTGTCATTTTTCATACATATCACCTTCTGTATATATTCTAACATAAATTCTGAAAAAATCAATAAAAAACTGAACAAAACAGACATTAATTTGGAGATTTGTTCTTTGTGAGCATTACAAATCCAAAGGTTATGATATACAATTGATATATGAAGCAGATTAAGAAAGGATTTTTGCTATGAAAGAGTTTAAAATTGCAATGCTGGGAATGGTTGAACAAAACGGACACCCATATTCATGGAGTGCCATGTTCAACGGCTATGACAAAGAAGCTATGGAAGGTTGCGGATATCCCGTAATTCCACGTTACCTTGAACTTGAACCCGAAGAGAACTTCGGTGTGAGAGGAGCAAAGATTACCCACATCTGGACAGATGATCCCGAAGATGCGATGAAGGTTGCAAGGGCATCGCTTATTCCCAATATTGTTGAAAAACCCGAAGATGTAATCGGTCAGGTTGATGCGGTTATCATCGGCACAGATAAGGGCTGGGAACACGTTGAACGTGCAAGAGCTTTTGTTGAGGCGGGTCTCCCTGTTTTTGTGGATAAGCCCCTTTGTGATAACGTTGAAGACCTGAAAACCTTCTGCAAATGGGTTGAGGACGGTGCAATGATTATGTCATCAAGTTCCTTGAGATATGTTAAGGAATATCAGCCTTATATGAAATCAACACATGAGTTCGGCAAGCTCCGTTACATTAATATGACAATGAACAAAAGCTGGGAAAGATACGGTATTCACGCACTTGAACCCGTGTTCAAAATCACAGGACCCGGATATGTTTCTGTTCAGAACACAGGCGGCGAGAATAACAATATCTTGCACCTTGTACATAAGGATGGTATTGATGTGAATCTTGCGGTGATTTATGATATGGCAGGCTCGGATTTGAAGATTGTTGGAACGCACAACAGTGTTACCGTACCTTTGAAGGACAGCTATTCAGCTTTCCATAAACAGCTTGATGATTATGTGGAATATCTGGAAACAGGCGTTCGCCCCTATCCCTTTGAGGAAACAATTGAACTTACAAAAATAATTATAGCCGGAATTAGAAGTCGCAATGAGGGCGGAAGAAAGGTAGAACTAAGCGAAATAGATAAGGAGATGTAGAAAACCTGAAAAATTGCCCATCTCACCACTTTTTGCTCAGGGCGGTGTGCACAGCACCGTTCGTTGCAAAGCGGCAATCTGAACAAATTTTTCAGGCTTTAGTTTTGTGCCATTGGCACTGAAAGGGATGATTATAATGATGCATTTGAGAAAAAGTAAAGTATTAAAGAAAATAAGGAACGGGGAAACGGCACTTTGCACAAAACTTAATCTTGCAGACCCAAGAGTTGCGGAAATTGCGGCAATGTGCGGTGTGGACTGTATCTGGATTGATATGGAGCATGTACCCTCGGACTATATTGACCTTGAAAATATGATTAGAGCGGCAAAAATTTATGATGTGGATGTACTTACAAGAGTTGCAAAGGGAAGTTATAACGACTTTATCAAGCCCTTGGAGGCAGATAGCTCTGGAATTATGGTTCCCCATCTTATGAGTGTCGAAGAAGCTAAAAAAATTGTTTATTACACAAAGTTCCATCCAATTGGCAGACGTCCCATTGACGGAGGCAATGCAGATGCGAAATTCTGTATGGTTAGTGGTGCTGACTATATTAAAGAAGCAAATGAAGAAAGATTTGTAATTGTTCAGATTGAAGACCCCGAACCTATGGCAGAGCTTGAAGAAGTCTGTGCTCTTCCCGGAATTGATATGATTTTCTTTGGTCCTGCGGATTTCAGCCAAGGTATCGGAAGACCTGAAGAAGTATTCAATGAAGAAACCTTGAAGGCAAGAAAGCTTGTTGCTGAAACCGCAAGAAAACACGGAAAAATGGCAGGTACTGTGGGGAGTGCGGCAAACTTCAAGGCGTTGGAGGAAGAAGGCTTTAACTTCATAAGTGTTGGTGCTGATGTTGTGGCACTAAGTTTATATTATTCCGATATTGTGAAGAATATAAGAGGGTAGTTTAAAATCTGTTTACGGCTAAATTGTGATTAATTTAACAATATTTTTGTTTTTTGCTTGATTTTTAACGGATAATGTGGTACACTTTAAAAGTTAAAAATGCCGCTGACAACGCGGTGGAAAGATTGGAGAAAAATTATGGAAAACAACAATTTTAAGCCGTATATTCCGGCAAGCAAGATTACTCCTGAACTTACGGTCACATCTGTGATTATAGGTATTTTGCTTGCTGTGGTTTTCGGTGCGGCAAATGCTTACTTGGGGCTGCGAGTGGGAATGACCGTTTCGGCATCAATTCCTGCGGCGGTAATTGCAATGGGCGTTATCCGTGTTATTATGAAAAAGAACTCAATTCTTGAAAGCAATATTGTCCAAACGATAGGCTCTGCAGGCGAATCTGTCGCAGCAGGTGCTATCTTCACATTGCCGGCACTGTTCCTATGGGCATCTGAAGGATTAATGGACAAACCGGGTATTGTTGAAATCACGGTTATTGCACTCCTTGGCGGTTTGCTGGGTGTGTTCTTTATGGTACCGCTCAGAAATGCACTGATTGTCAAGGAACACGGAGTTCTTCCTTATCCCGAAGGCACGGCCTGTGCAGAGGTTTTATTGGCGGGTGAAGAAGGCGGAGCGAATGCATCCACCGTGTTTGCGGGTATGGGCTTTGCGGCTGTTTTTAAATTTATTATTGATGGTCTCAAGGCTGTTCCGGGTGAAATCTCGCATACCTTCAAAGGCTTTGCAGGCACCATCGGAACGCAAATCTATCCTGCGGTTATGAGTGTGGGTTATATTTGCGGACCAAGAATTTCGTCATATATGTTTGCAGGCGGTATTTTCAGTTGGATGGTTATGATTCCGATGATTTTGCTCTTTGGAGAGAATACAATTCTTGCTCCCGGTGAATATACAATTGGTGCTATTTTTTCAGGAGTAGGAGTGCCTGAAGATATGGCAATTGGTGCAAGCGGAATCTGGGGTACCTATATTCGTTATATCGGAGCAGGTGCTTTGGCGGCAGGCGGTATAATCAGCCTTGTGAAGTCGCTTCCTTTGATTGTAAAAACTTTTGCAGGTGCAATGAAGAGTATGAGAGGTTCAAAAGCTGTAAGCTGTGAGAGAACATCTCAGGATATAAGTATGAAGGTTGTTCTTTCTGCAATTGTTATTCTTACCCTCCTTGTATGGCTTGTTCCCGCAATTCCTGTTTCGCCTGTGGGAGCAGTGATTGTGGTTGTATTCGGGTTCTTTTTTGCAACGGTTTCTTCACGTATGGTTGGACTTGTGGGAAGCAGTAACAACCCCGTGTCGGGTATGGCAATTGCAACTCTTTTGTTTGCAACTCTCATTCTCAAAATGACAGGAGAATCCGGCGGAAGCGGAATGCACGCCGCTATTGCAATCGGTTCAATTATCTGTATTGTTTGTGCTATCTCCGGTGACACATCTCAGGACCTGAAAACAGGATACCTTCTTGGTGCAACACCAAAAAAACAGCAGATTGGTGAAATTATCGGTGTTATTGCCGCAGCATTGGCAATCGGCGGAACACTTTATCTTCTTGACAGCGCTTATGGCTTCGGCTCTGATGAAATAAGTGCACCTCAGGCATCACTTATGAAGATGATTGTTGAAGGGGTTATGGATGCAAATCTTCCCTGGAATCTGGTTATTATTGGTGCTTGCGTTGCGGTTGTGGCGGAGGTTGTGGGTATTCCGGTGCTTCCCTTTGCAATCGGTGTTTATCTCCCGATTCATCTCAATGCCTGCATTATGGTTGGAGGACTTGTCAGACTGGTGCTTGATAAGCTCAAGAGAAAAGAAGAAGAAAAGACAGCAATTATTAATGACGGTGTTCTCTTCTGTTCGGGTATGATTGCCGGTGAAGGCTTGGTGGGAATTGTTCTTGCTGTTCTTGCAATATTCGGGCTTGATAAGGTAATCAATATTTCAGAAATGCTCAACCTTCCTGTTTGGGCATCAAACTTGGGAAGTATAGTTGTTTTTGGCCTGATTATTCTTTCGGTACTCAAGTTCTCGGTTTGGAAAAAGCGTGGTAATAAATAAGATGAAGAAAAAGGAACAGATTTCTGAAAATTATCTTGAACGAATACCAATGAGAAAGCAGGGTCTTGAGTGGACAAAGGATGACGAAAGCAAGGTGACCTTGCATATTTCCAACACCGGGGTTTTTAACCGTATTGCCCAAAAACTTTTCAAAAAGCCGCCGGTGACTTACGTTCATTTGGATGAAAACGGCAGTTTTGTGTGGCAACTGATGGACGGTGAACGGAACATCATAAGCCTTGGTGAGGCTGTGAAAACAAAATTTGGTGATGACGCAGAGCCTCTCTATCCGAGACTTGCGAAGTTCTTTCAGATACTGGATAGTTACGGATTTGTTGAATATGTAAAACCGGAATAATTTTAAGGAGTTGTCGCATTAAACAGGCTTTTGAATAGAAATGTTTAATGCTGCATCTCCTATGGATATCGTAGTTATTTTGGAAAGAGATTCTTGGAAATCACGAACTTGTTGAATAAAAATAAGAACGGTTTTTCATTTGCGAAAAACCGTTCATTTGTTTTTGGGGAAGGGCGTTGGTTCTTTTGTTAAACCGCAGATGTAATTCATATCAACATCATAATATTCAGCTAATTTAATAACATTTTCAAGGGGGATGCGAATTTTTTGTGTTTCATAATCGGAATATGTTTTTTGACCTACATTCAGAATTTCTGCAATTTGTGTCTGAGTTTTGTCGCTATCTTCACGCAATGCTCTGATTTTTTCTGCAACAGTCATATAATCACCTCTTGTAACTTATTATATATTAGAGTAAATAACTCTATTGATTTTTAGAGTTATTTACTCTATAATGCTTAGAAGAGTATATTGAGATGTGCTGTGATGAGTGTAGCTTTTTGATGTGTTGTTTGGAGGAGCATACAGATGGGGAGTGCTGTTTTTGCAAACTGACAGGATGCCCCAGAAAGCAACTTATATGAAAAAAAATATTTTAGAATATTATGTTTTTGTATATATTTTTGTTGACAAGATTTCCTGATAGGTATATAATTAAAAGATAAATTGTGTTTTACCGAAGAAGAATCCGGAGAAGATAGATATGATATGCAATAACATTTTAGAAGCATTGGGGGATACCCCGATAATAAGATTGAATCATCTTGGTGACCCCGATTCAGCACAGATTCTTGTGAAGTTTGAAGGACTTAATGTTGGCGGTTCAATCAAGACAAGAACTGCATACAATATGATATGTGATGCTGAAAATAGGGGAATAATAAACAAAGATACTGTTATTGTTGAACCCACCAGCGGCAATCAAGGAATCGGACTGGCTCTTGTGGGGGCGGTTCGAGGCTATAAGACCAAGATAATTATGCCTGACTCCGTTAGTGAGGAACGTCGCAAGCTGGTGAATCATTACGGTGCGGAGGTTATCCTTATCCACGATGCAGGAAACATAGGCGAATGCATTGAAAAGTGCCTTGAAACAGCTCTGAAAATGCAGGAGGAGGACAAGAATGTCTTTGTTCCGCAACAGTTTGAGAATCCGGCAAATGTTCAGATTCAAAGGGAATGTACGGGTGTTGAGATTCTTCGTCAGGTGGGTGGTCCCATTCACGGGTTCTGTTCGGGAATCGGCACAGGCGGCACAATCACCGGCATCGGCGAAACCTTGAAGGCGGAAAATCCCGATATTGAAATCTGGGCTGTGGAGCCTGAACACGCGGCAATTCTTTCGGGAGGCTCAATTGGTACGCATCTTCAGATGGGTATTGGCGATGGTGTTATACCTGAAATTTTGAATCAGAATATTTATGATGATATTTGTGTTATAAGAGATGAAGAGGCAATTCAGACCGCAAAGGATTTAGCTTCAAAGGAAGGCATTATGTGCGGAATTTCCAGCGGAACAAATGTTGCGGCAGCAATTAAGCTTGCCAAAAAGCTTGGCAAGGGGAAAACCGTAGTCACAGTTTTGCCCGATACTGCGGAAAGATATTTTTCCACACCGCTTTTTGAAGATTGATTTAATTTAATTATATATAGGAGGAATTTTAATGAACAGCAATGTAAGACCCGACACAATGGAACGTATCACAACAAAAGAATTGGCAAACAAGTTTATCGAAGAACAGGTAGCAGAAGTTCGAGCACAAGTTGGAGACAAAAAGGTTCTTCTGGCACTTTCGGGAGGTGTTGACAGCTCTGTTGTTGCGGCACTTCTTATCAAGGCAATCGGCAAACAGTTGGTTTGCGTGCATGTCAACCACGGACTTATGCGTAAAGGCGAGAGCGAGCAGGTTATTGAAGTGTTCGGTAAAGAACTGGATGCAAACCTTATATACATTGATGCAACAGACAGATTCCTTGATTTGCTTAAAGATGTTGCAGAACCTGAAAAGAAAAGAAAAATTATCGGCGGCGAATTTATCAAGGTGTTTGATGAAGAAGCTGCAAAGCTTGAAGGCATTAAATTTCTTGCTCAGGGAACAATTTATCCCGATATTCTTGAAAGTGACGGCGTAAAGGCTCACCACAATGTTGGCGGTCTGCCCGAAGATATGGAAATGGAACTTGTTGAGCCTGTTAAGCTTCTTTATAAGGATGAAGTGAGAGTTGTGGGTAGTGCATTGGGTCTTCCTGATGAAATGGTTTATCGTCAGCCCTTCCCCGGTCCCGGCCTTGGTGTTAGATGCCTTGGCGCAATCACCCGTGACAGACTTCATGCACTTCGTGAAGCGGATGCAATCCTGCGTGAAGAATTCGATAAATGTGGTCTTGCAGGAAAGGTATGGCAGTATTTTATTGCTGTTCCCGATATGAAGAGCGTAGGTGTGAAAAATGACAAGAGATATGAAGGTTGGCCTGCAATCATTCGTGCGGTGAACACAAAAGACGCAATGACAGCCACAATTGAAGAAATTCCTTATGAAGTTCTTCATAAAATCACAAACCGTATCACAGCGGAGGTTGAAGGTATCAATCGTGTGCTCCTTGACCTTACTCCAAAGCCTGTTGGCACAATTGAGTGGGAATAAGCCCGCAAACAAAAAGCCCTGAGTTTCAGGGCTTTTTTGGAACTTGGAAAAGTGCGTTGACAACACTTTGTGTTGTCAATATGCAAACATAGGAGTGTTTTTGATATGAAAAAGATTTTTAGTATTATCATAATTATGGTATTAATGTTAAATGTTTCTTTAAATGGTGTTTTTGCAGCCAATTCAAATAATATTGAAATTTATATTGATGGAGTTGCTGTTCAGAATATGGATGTTCAACCATTTATTGAAAATGGACGTACTCTTGTGCCGGTAAGAGCTGTTGCTGAAGCAATGCGTGCAGAAGTTTTATGGGATCAGACAACACAAACAGTTTCCCTTAACAAGTTTGCACAAAAAGTTTCATACAAAACAATTGTTCATAACATTGTTAAAGACGATGGTACAATTGAACCTGTTTACGGAACAGCTATGACAAATAACGCAAACATGGTAGCAGAATTAACAATTGGTAACAATGAAATCAAAATTGGTCTCGATAGAGTAAATGATTATTACGGAGGGCCGGTTCTCTCTCCAACAGAAATATATTCAGCAACAAAGAAAATGGATGCCGCAGCAGTAATTATAAATGGAAGAACATTCATCCCTGCAAGATTTGTCGGATACGCACTTGGATATGATGTTTCTTGGAACAACGATCTCAGAAGAGTTGATTACAAATATGTTGAAAGACAAACTGTTGATTTTGATATTCAGGAAGATAAAGATAATAATCCCAAACTTGATTACGATTATGATAAAGAAAAGTATCCAGATATAACAACAGTATATGATAAAGATTATCCTTCAAGAAAAGGATATGAAGATATTGTTATTATTGATACAAGTATTGGAAAATACGAAAATGGTAAAATGGTAAACCTTGTACCATATAAGTTTATCCAAAACAATTATATCATTGAATCTGATGAAAAAGAGTATGATCTTTCAAATGATAAAAAACCTGAAGAAAATCTTGAAACATTCAAAAAATTCTATGAAGATAAGGTTCATGATGAAGTAAAAGTTGAAAAATATGATAATGGTGGTATTGGATTAAATCCAACTTATTCAACAATCAATGATGCAATATATCTTACCTACACACCAAATCAAGATTATTATGAACTTTTTTATGACCAAGAAGCTGCAAATTATATTGGCAATAAAAGATATTATGGAATTGATGTATATTTCACAAAATATGATTTTTCAAAATATTTTATGCATAATACAATTTTTAATGATCTTCAATATGGATCAAAATTAACTAATGGCTTCGGTATTGATGCAGGTGTTCATAATTCACTTTTAATGTCAAATGAATTTTTAGGTGAAATTGGTCAAAGAATTTGGAAAATGATGAATGATTATTACACATTAGAAGGAGCTTTTTATATAAAGCCTAACACAGAATGGACAAAATGCCATCCGGGAACTACGTTAATGTTAGCAGATCCTTTAGACCCAATATCTGATAAACAAGCATCAGAATATGGTTTAAATGTTATAAAAAGATTTAAATCCCCAAAAGGAAACGAAACATTAGTTATTAATTCCGGAAAACAAAATATATATGTGGATTATAGAATTCCCAATATCACATCAGAAGTTATAACATATTCTATCTTTTTTGAATATATTGAGTAACAAAAAAACAGAACCGAAAGGTTCTGATTTTGAATTTAAGTCTTGTGTTTTTTATCATAATATGTTATAATAAAAAAACCAAAGGCACTTGATATTATTCACATAGAATAATCAAAAAAGTGCTGACAACACTTGACAACACTTTCTTTGTGGAATGGTGAAAATAGTGGAAAATGGTATCAAAAACTGACCTGAAATAGCACCAAAAGCACCATATAACACCTCTGAAATGACAGTCAAGTTAGAGTGGGAATAATCGAAGAATTAAAAAGCCCTGAGTTTCAGGGCTTTTTTGG
>JAZNLK010000079.1:0-15255 GCA_045579055.1 Clostridia bacterium | reverse complement strand
GCTTTGGTTGAAGTTATATCGGGTATGAGCTTTGGTGAATACGTGAAAAAGAATATTTTTGCTCCCTTGGGCTTTGGAAACAGCTTTACGTATAAAAGAACACCTGAAGTTTATGCGAAAATGGCTGAACAGTATGCTTTTGCGGGTGATAATGATGAAAATATCATATTGTCACCCAATGGAAAGACTAAGTGGCGTAATATGGGCAAGGATAGCATGTATGTTTTAGCTTCAAACCATGAATCGGGTGGTGCTGGAATGGTTATCACAACCGATGCTTATGCGGCATTTGCAAACGCAATGGTGAATCTTGGTAAATGCCCCAACGGCGAAAGAATTCTGTCATCGGGAACAGTTAACCTTTTGAGAACTCCTCAGAATGTTCCCGGTGCAAAAGAATGGTTTGCACAAATGCATCGACTGCGTGGTTATGATTACGGTCTGGGTGTCAGAACTCTTGTGGACAAGGCTCGCTCAGGCTCCAACGGTGAAATAGGAGAATTTGGATGGGACGGAGCTGCAGGTTGTTATACGGTGATTGACCCTGCACGAGAACTTTCATTCTTCTATGAAGAACATATTATGGGCGGATATTCAGAATATGTTCAGGCGAGACTTAGAAATATTGTTTATAAGTGCATTGATGCATAAGGAGAAATGAAATGGATTTCACGAAACTGAAAAACTTTATGGATTGGCTTACAGGATGGAGAATCCCCGGGAATGCAGCGGTGGTATATTATAAGGGTGAAAAGGTCTTTGAATATGCATCGGGGTATTCGGATGTTGAAAGCAAAACTCCCATGAAAGGTGACGAACTTTTTAATGTATATTCATGTTCAAAGCCTATTACCTGTGTTGCGGCACTTCAACTTCTGGAACAGGGGAAATTTTTGCTTGATGAACCAATATGCAATTATTTACCTGAATACAAGGAAATGTATGTAAAGGGTGAAAATGGCGAAAAAGTTCCTGCAAAGAATAAGATTACATTCAGACATTTATTCACAATGTCTGCAGGCCTTAATTATGACCTTAATTCTCCTCAGATACAAAAAGCACTGGAAATCGGAAACGACAATCTTGACACAGTGACCCTTGCAAAATGTCTTTCGGAGTGTACGCTGGACTTTGAACCGGGAACACGCTGGAATTACAGCCTTTGCCATGATGTTCTGGGCGCTTTGGTTGAAATTATCTCGAGTGAAACATTAGAAGAATATGTGAGAAAGCATATATTCAGACCGTTGGGTGCATCTGACGTGTATTTCAGAAGAACTCCGGAAGTTGAAGAACGTATGGCGAGTCAGTATAATTTCAAAACAACCGCAGAATATTCTGATCCTATTGCCACACAGAATAATGCCGACGGTTTGGATGGTATATGGGAAAAAATTGACAAGAATGCTTTGTGTATTTTCAGCCCGAAATATGATAGTGGCGGTGGTGGTATAGTTGCATCTGTTCCTGATTACGCGAAGTTCGCCAATGCTTTGGCCAATGGTGGAATTTGTCCAGACGGTTCACGCATTTTGTCGTCCGGGACAATTGATATGATGAAGTGTGATCAGTTGGATAACGGAAGAATTCCGGGATTTGATTGGGCGCATTATATAGGTTATAGTTATGGATTGGGTGTCAGAACAATGGTGGATCCGGCAAAGGGTGGTTCGAATGGCTCAATCGGCGAATTTGGCTGGGATGGGGCAGGCGGTTGCTATCTTCTTGTTGACACCGAACGTCAGCTTGCACTGTTTTATGCCCAGCATATGCGCAACGGTCAGGGCCCGTATTTTAAGCCTAGGCTTAGAAATGTGCTGTATAGTTGCATAGATTAAAAAGGTATTTTAACAATGGATTTATATGTTATATACCGTTTGAAAGTATGATTCAAGTGTATTGAATCATAATGAGGTGTGAAAATGGATTTCGCAAATCTAAAAAACTTTATGGATTGGCTTACAGGATGGAGAATCCCCGGGAATGTGGCTGTGGTCTATTATAAGGGTGAAAAGGTCTTTGAGTATGCATCGGGTTATTCGGATGTTGAAAGCAAAATTCCCATGAAAGGTGACGAGCTTTTTAATATTTATTCATGCTCAAAACCGGTTACTTGTGTTGCGGCACTTCAACTTCTGGAACGAGGAAAATTTTTGCTTGATGAGCCAATATTTAATTACTTGCCTGAATACAAGGAAATGTATGTGAAAGGTGAAAATGACGTAAAAATTCCTGCGAAAACCCCCATTACGTTTCGACATCTTTTTACAATGACGGCAGGTCTGAATTATAATCTAGAGTCCGAACAAATAAAAAAGGCTGTTGAAATCACCAACGGCGATGCAGACACCGTGATGGTAGCGAGATGTCTGGCGGATACAGTCCTTGCTTTTGAACCGGGCACCCGTTGGAGCTATAGCCTTTGTCATGATGTCCTGGGGGCGTTGGTTGAGATTATTTCAGGTGAGGAACTTGAGACATATGTTCGGAATCATATTTTTAAGCCCCTTGGTGTAACAGACGTACATTTTCGAAGAACTCCGGATCTTAAAGAACGAATGGCAAGTCAATATAATTTTGAAACTCGGACGCAATATGCAGATCTTGTTGCGGCACAGAATAATGCAGATGGATTGGATGGTAAATGGAAGAACATTGGCAAAGATGTTGCGTTTGTTTTTGGACCTAAATATGATGGCGGTGGTGCAGGAATGGTTATTTCTGTGCCTGAATATGCAAAGTTTGCAAATTCCCTTGCCAATGGCGGAATTTGTCCCGACGGTTCAAGAATCCTTTCTCCCGGAACAATTGATCTGATGAGATGCGATCAACTGGGAAACGACAAAATTCCGGGGTTTGACTGGGCTCATCTTTGCGGTTATAGCTGGGGACTTGGTGTTCGTACTATGGTTGATATTGGAGCAGGCGGTTCCAATGGTTCTCTCGGCGAATTCGGCTGGGATGGAGCAGGCGGTGCGTATCTTCTGGTTGATCCTGAAAGACAGCTTTCTATGTTTTATGCGCACCAGATGACCAACTGTCAAGGACCATATGTCAAACCAAGGCTCCGAAATATTCTGTACAGTTGTATAGATTGAATAAATTTGTTAAAAGTTTGTTTTTAACCTTGCTTTTTGACGTAAAGTGTTATATAATAATCTATTATACTTACAATACAAAAAACATACAGATTGGAGATTAGAAAATGGCTTATTATTTCAATGAACCTTCACATACTTTCAGTGAGTACTTGCTTGTTCCCGGATATTCATCAGCGGAATGTATGACGAGCAATGTAAGTCTCAAAACCCCTCTTGTTAAGTTCAAGAAAGGCGAAGAACCTGCAATCACAATGAATATCCCTATGGTATCTGCAATTATGCAGTCTGTATCGGGCGAGAAGCTTGCGATTGCTCTTGCGAAGGAAGGTGGAGTTTCGTTTATTTACGGTTCTCAGACCATTGAGGACGAAGCTGCTATGGTAAGACGTGTTAAGAATCACAAAGCCGGTTTTGTTGCAAGCGATTCAAACATCAGACCTGACCAGACTCTTGCAGAACTCATTGAATTGAGACAGAAGACCGGTCACAATACTGTTGCGGTTACTGAAGATGGAACATCTGAAGGCGTTCTTCTTGGTATAGTTACACCTCGTGACTACCGTGTAAGCCGTATGGATCCTGCACCTCCTGTAAAAGAGTTTATGACACCTTTTGAAAAGCTCATTTATGCTCCGGAGGGCACAAGCCTTAAGGAAGCAAACGATATTATTTGGGATAATAAGCTTAACTCACTCCCGATTATTGACAAAAATCAACGTTTGGTTGCTTTTGTTTTCAGAAAGGACTATGATGCACACAAGTCAAATCCCACAGAGCTTCTTGATTCATCAAAGAGATATGTGGTTGGTGCGGGAATCAACACCCGTGACTATGAAGAACGTGTTCCTGCTCTTATTGAAGCAGGTGCAGATGTGCTTTGTATTGACTCATCTGAAGGTTTTTCTGAATGGCAGGCAAGAACTCTGAAGTTTATCCGTGATAAGTATGGCGATACTGTTAAGGTTGGCGCAGGTAACGTTGTTGACCGTGAAGGGTTTATGTTCCTTGCAGAAGCCGGTGCTGACTTCATCAAGATTGGTATTGGTGGCGGCTCAATCTGTATCACACGTGAGCAGAAAGGTATCGGTCGAGGTCAGGCAACTGCTGTTCAGGAGGTTGCTGCGGCTCGTGATGAATACTTCGAAAAGACCGGTATTTATATTCCTATATGCTCTGATGGCGGTATTGTTCATGATTATCACATCACTTTGGCACTTGCAATGGGTTCTGACTTTGTAATGCTTGGAAGATACTTTGCACGTTTCGACGAAAGTCCTTCAAACAAAGTTTCTGTAAACGGTAATTATATGAAGGAATACTGGGGCGAAGGTTCAGCCCGTGCAAGAAACTGGCAGAGATACGATATGGGCGGTGCACAGAAGCTTTCCTTTGAAGAAGGTGTTGACTCATACGTACCATATGCAGGCTCACTTAAGGATAATGTTGCACTGACATTAAATAAGGTTAAGTCAACAATGTGTAACTGCGGAGTTCTGTCAATTCCTGAGCTTCAGAAGAATGCAAAGATGACTCTTGTTTCCGCAACAAGTATCATTGAAGGCGGAGCGCATGATGTTGTACTCAAGGATAAGAATGTTTCTCCCGTAAAGTAAATGGCAAGAAAAATACCACCGGTATCTTTTAAACGTCTTGGCGGAGTTCGACTTCTTTCTCCCAACGGAGGATTGATGTTCTGTGGAAATTGTGAAAAGATTGTTGGCAGCATAAATCCTTTTAACTATAAGAGGCTTATGTTTGTTTTCAGTTGTACTTGCGGAAACTACGGGAGCATTGAGATTTCACGGAATAAAATTCGATATAATCCCGATGAAAGGGTGAACAGAATGCCGAAAATTCGGAATACAGTTTGCTCTTGTATGATGTGCAATGAACCGTTGTTTTCGGTTGCCGAAGACCGAGTTGAAAATTATTCGTTTTTTATCGAATGTAAGTGTGGCGAGAAATATGACACAAAACCAAATTTCAACAGACGTTTGGGCGAAACGTTGAAGATGTTTAAAGAATCAAAAGAAAAAGGATGAATTAAAAGGAACAGATTCAAAATGAGAATCTGTTCCTTTGATTATGCATATCAAGTGCCTGAACGGGTGAATTTTACTTTGAAACAACAAGTATTTCGTCAATGGAACGTTTTGGGACGTTGAGTTTGTTGTTGTCGTCGATGAAGTATTTGACGTCGTTGTTTTTCATTTCGCAAATCTGACTTTCCTGAGCCGGGTATCCCAAAGCGAGAACATAAAGAAGACTGTATTCCTCCTCGTTAAGCTCCAGTGCATCCATAATGTTCTTTTTTGTCAGCGCACCAATCCAACAACTGGCAAGACCTTTATCCAGAGCACCAAGCATCATAGAGGTTACAGCAGCTCCTGCTTCAACCTCAAAGGTCTTTTTTATGCTCAAATCACCAAGAACAGCAATAAATGCTGTGGGGCGTTCATCGGATTTTGGGGTTCCATCCGGAAGGTATCCTGCCCATTTTGTATTTTCAAATACCGTGTCGCAAAGGTTTTTTTCGGAAACGATTGCAAATTTAAGTGGCTGGAGGTTTGCGGGATATGCGGCAATCCGTGCATATTCAATCAAGTCCAGCAGGTCTTGTCTGTCAATTGGTGTCTGTGTGAATTTCCTTATTGTGCGACGATTGAGTAATGCTGTTTTTACGTCCATAACAACAGTCCTTTCAGATTATTTTTCTTTTTCAATAGCATAGTAATAATAGAGATATTGTTGTGCAACACCGCCGAAGTTACCAAAATTCTTTTCAACAAATTCGTCAATATCCTTTTCTTCAACTCCGTACTGTTCAAGCAAGATTCGTTTTATCCATACATCCTGCGGAAAAGTTTTGTATCTTCCCAGTGCAAAGAGGAGGACGCAATCGGCAACCTTGCTTCCGACACCTTTTATCTTCATTAATGTTGTTTTTGCATCTGCGTTGCTCATTTTGGGTAGCTGTTCAAGATTGACTTCACCGGAGATAACCTTCTGTGCCGCATCAATAATGTACTTATCACGGAAACCGGCACGAATATCGGCTATATCTTCGGGTGTAAGCACCGAAAGAGTTTCGGGTGAAGGGAATCCATAAAACACTTTGCCGTCAAAATCGATTTTTTCTCCGTATTTTTCGCATAAAGCTGAAATAATTTTTTTTATTCGAGGAATATTGTTGTTTGCGGAAATTATAAAAGAAACAATTGTTTCCCACAAATCCTGACGCAAGATACGTATTCCTCGTCCTTTTTCAATGCAGGGACGAAGCTTTTCATCCTGCCACAATTTTTGTTCAATGAAGTTATAGTCGTTTGAAAAATTCAGATAGTGACTCCAGTAAACGAGGTCGGGATTGGAGCTTTCCACGTAAATTGTTTTTGGGTCAACATAATACATTTTCACGGCGTGATTCGCCACAACTCCGTAAAACGTACCGTCTGAATCCTTCTCCCAACGGAAACACTGTCCGCAGAGAAAGGTTTCGTCAAGATTGAAATGGTCGATATTATAAAGTCGAATCATAAGTGAAACCAACCTTCCCGATGTATTTTATTTTTTGTCGGCAGAAGCTTCTGAAATCTTGTAACAAAGTCTCATAAGGCTGTCCCCAAGGTGAATGTTCTCAACAACTACGTCATCTTTTGTTGAAAGCTCTGCGTAGGAAAAGTTCAGGAAAGCTTTTATTCCGTAGTCAACAAGCTCCTGAGCTACTTGGTTAACAACAGCCTTGGGAACAGAAAGAATCGCCATTGTAGGCTTCTCACGTTCGACAAATTCTTTCATATTTTTGTGATCCATAACCGTGAGTCCACGGATTTCCATACCGATTTTATCAGGGTCATTGTCGAATATTCCGATAAGTTCAAATCCTCGCTTTTCAAAGTTGGTGTTGCGGGTCAGTGCATGACCGATATTTCCGGCACCCACAAGGATTGCCTTATATTTTGAGTTCAGACCGAGAATAGTCGCTATTTCTCCGTAAAGATATTCAACATTATAGCCGTACCCCTGCTGCCCAAAGCCGCCGAAGCAGTTGAGATCCTGACGGATTTGTGAAGCTGTTACTCCCATACGTTCGCTAAGCTCTTTTGATGATATTCTTTCCACACCTGAATTAAGCAGCTCACCGAGATATCTGTAATATCTCGGGAGTCTGTTGATAACTGATGCGGACACATTTTTTTCCATTGGAATTTCCTCCGTTTGTTAAATTTGAAGATTAAAGCATTACTTTAAGGTTTTCGTTAACAGCATGCAGGAAGTCTTCAGTATTAACTTTTTTCTTGTTTTCAAGACTTGAAAGGAGGTAAAGGTCGCCTGTCATTGTTCCGTCTTCAATTGTCTTGATTGTTGCCTTTTCGAGCTTGTCTGCAAAGCTGCAGAGGTCGGCAAGACCATCAAGCTCGCCACGTTTTCTTAGTGCACCTGTCCATGCAAAGAGGGTTGCAACACTGTTTGTTGAAGTTTCTTCACCCTTGAGGTGCTTGTAGTAGTGACGTTGAACTGTTCCGTGAGCAGCTTCGTATTCATATGTGCCATCGGGAGAAACCAGAACAGAAGTCATCATTGCAAGGCTTCCGTATGCGGTTGCAACCATATCAGACATAACATCGCCGTCATAGTTCTTGCAAGCCCAGATGTAGCCGCCTTCAGAACGAACAACACGGGCAACTGCGTCATCAATAAGTGTGTAGAAATATTCAATGCCTGCAGCATCAAATTTTTCCTTGTATTCAGTTTCGAAAATTTCATTGAAGATATCCTTGAAACGGTGGTCATACTTCTTTGAAATTGTATCTTTTGTTGCAAACCAGATGTCCTGCTTGGTATCAAGAGCGTAGTTGAAGCAACAACGTGCAAAGCTTGAAATTGACTTGTCAATGTTGTGAAGTCCCTGGATTATTCCGGCACTTCCGTCAAATTCATGGATTGTCTGACGAATTTCGTTTCCGTCCTTATCTGTGCAAACAAGCTCGCACTTTGAGCCTTCGGGAACCTGCATTTCTGTGTTTTTGTACACATCACCGTATGCGTGACGTGCAATTGTGATTGGTTTTGTCCAGGTGGGAATGTAAGGTGTGATGCCCTTTACAATGATGGGAGCACGGAAAACAGTACCATCGAGAATTGCTCTGATTGTTCCGTTGGGTGACTTCCACATTTCCTTGAGGTTGTATTCTGTCATACGGTCTGCATTGGGAGTGATTGTTGCACACTTAACAGCAACACCGTATTTCTTTGTTGCATAAGCTGAATCGAATGTAACCTTGTCGTCGGTTTCGTTTCTGTATTCAAGACCAAGGTCATAGTATTCTGACTTCAGGTCAACATATGGGAGAATAAGGATGTCCTTAATCATCTTCCATATGATTCGGGTCATTTCATCCCCGTCCATTTCGACCAGGGGAGTTGTCATTTTAATTTTTTCCATTTTAATCATCCTTTCGGTGTTTATTTGCTTGATTCTCTTGTGTAGTTGAGAAGACCGCCAGCCTTGAGCATTTCTCTCTGACGTACTGAAAGGTCAAGCTTAACCTTGAAGTCAAAACCTTTTGTGGTATTTGTAACTGTCATTTCATCAGCACTGAGAATTGCGTTGTGAAGGTCTGTGAATTTAAGTTCATCCATCTGGTCAATTCTGTCATAGTCAGCTTCGTTTTCGAAGGTAAGAGGTAGAATACCTGCATTGATGAGGTTAGCCATATGGATTCTTGCAAAGGATTTAACGATAACAGCCTTAACACCGAGATAAAGAGGTGCAAGTGCTGCGTGTTCACGGGATGAACCCTGACCGTAGTTTGAACCGCCGACAATGATGCTCTTGCCCATTTCCAGCGCTCTGTCGTGAAATTTTTCGTCACATACGGCAAAGCAGTATTCAGAAATCTTGGGAATGTTTGAACGGAGGGGCAGAATCTTTGCACCTGCAGGCATAATGTGGTCAGTTGTGATGTTGTCCCCAACTTTGAGACTGCATCCGGCAATAATTTCGTCAGACATTGCTTCTGATACGGGGAAGGGTTTGATGTTTGGTCCGCGGAGAACTTCAACGCTGTCCATATCTTCAGCTGCAACCGGGGGAACAACCATATTATCGTTGATTGTGAATACTTCGGGAAGCTCAAATTCGGGCATATCACCGAGTGTTCTGGGGTCTGTCAGTACGCCTGTGAGAGCTGATGCTGCCGCAAGCTCGGGAGAAACAAGATAAATCTGTCCGTCCTTGGTGCCTGAGCGACCTTCGAAGTTACGGTTGAAGGTTCTCAGTGAAATACCGCCTGAGTTGGGAGACTGACCCATACCGATACAAGGTCCGCAAGCACTCTCCAGAATTCTTGCACCGGCATCAATCATATCAGAAAGTGCACCGCAGGCTGCAAGCATATTGAGAACCTGCTTTGAGCCGGGAGCAATTGAAAGTGACACATCGGGATGAACGGTCTTTCCCTTGAGTATGTATGCAACCTTCAGCATATCAAGAAGTGATGAGTTTGTGCAGGAACCGATACAAACCTGATCAATCTTCATTTCACCGATTTCTGCCACCGATTTAACATTATCGGGGGAGTGAGGACAAGCTGCCAAAGGCACAAGCTCGCTGAGATTTATTTCAACAACTTCGTCATAAACTGCATCTTCATCTGCAGAGAGAGGTGTATAGTCTTCTTCTCTTGCCTGAGCTTTGAGAAATTCTCTTGTTGTTTCGTCTGAGGGGAAGATGGAGGTTGTTGCTCCAAGCTCTGCACCCATATTTGTGATTGTTGCACGTTCGGGAACAGAAAGCGTCTTCACACCTTCACCTGTGTATTCGATAATCTTTCCAACGCCGCCTTTAACCGAAAGTCTTCTGAGGACTTCGAGGATAACGTCTTTTGCCGCAACCCAGGGGCTGAGCTTTCCTGTCAGTTCAACCTTTACGATTTTCGGACAAGTGATGTAATATGTACCACCACCCATAGCAACTGCAACGTCCATACCGCCGGCACCAATGGCAATCATACCGATACCGCCGCCTGTGGGAGTATGGCTGTCAGAGCCGATAAGGGTCTTTCCGGGAATACCGAATCTTTCAAGATGAACCTGATGGCAGATTCCGTTGCCGGGGCGTGAAAAATAAATTCCGTGTTTTTTGCAGACACTACCGATGAAACGGTGGTCGTCGGCATTTTCAAAACCACTCTGCAATGTGTTGTGGTCGATATATGCAACAGATTTTTCAGTCTTAACTCTGGGAACACCCATTGCTTCGAACTCAAGGTATGCCATTGTGCCTGTGGCATCCTGTGTCAAAGTCTGGTCAATTTTAATTCCGATTTCCTGCCCGGCAATCATTTCGCCGCAGACAAGATGGTTTTTCAGTATCTTTTGTGCTAATGTAAGTCCCATTTTTCTATGTCCTCCTAAAATTACTCATTATCCTCTATATTTTATACAAAAAAGGGCATTTTGTCAAGTTTTCGTTTGTTGTCAGAATAACCTATATTTGATTGAAAAAATGAAGAAATGTGGCAATTGTTTTTCAAAAGGTTTACATAATTGTTACAATTCACATTATCCACAGAGTTATCCACAGGGAAAAGCCTATAAGGATAATGGTTTTGGCTGTGTTTCAACATTATTCAGCAAAAATTTTTCATAAACTTTGTGGAATATTTTTCTTGGAATGATAGGACAAAATTTTTTTTGAATGTCGCAATTGTCTAAAAAAAATACTTGCGATAACGGTATAAATGTGTTAGAATGAATAGAATATCAAAAAAAGTATTATGTGGAGGTTTTGCAATGATTCTTGGTGTGGATTTCGGTGATAGCCGTACCGGGTTTGCGACCTCGGACGCTTTGGGGTTTTCGGCACATACCCTTGAGGTGTATCCTGAAAAAAATATGAAGAAGGTTGCTGAATACACAGCACAGCTAGTTGAAAAACTTGGTGTTGAAAAAATAGTTCTGGGCTTCCCGAAAAATATGAATGGAACAGTAGGCGACAGGGGGAAAAAATCAAAGGCTCTGGCGAAAATCCTTAAGGAGCTTACCGGGCTTGAGGTTATACTCTGGGACGAACGTCTCACCACTGTTTCGGCACATAATCTGATGAATGAAACAAATGTCCGCGGCAAAAAACGCAAGGATTCTGTGGATAAAATTGCGGCGGCTTTTATACTGCAAGGATATCTTGACAGTCAGAAAATATAAAAAAGGAGAATATGAAAATGGCAGAAAAGTTTGATAATATGGAAAATATTGAAGAAGAAGATAATTTTTTGGTAGACCTGTTTGACGATGAAGGAAATAAGCAGACCTTTGAACATCTTGACACTGTTCAGGTGAACGGTTCTGATTATGTTATCTGCATCCCTTACAAAGAGGAAGAAGATGACGAGGTTGACGAGGTTGTTATCCTAAAAATCGACGGAGAGCAGAACGGTGAAATGGTTCTGGTTCCTGAGGATGATCTGGAAGTTCTTGATAAAGCATACGAGCTTTTCAAGGAAAGAAATGCAGAGCTTTTTGATTTTGAAGACTAAGCAGTTAACAACAGTCGGGCAACAGAGTTGCCCGATAATGTCTTTTTGGTGCTTAATTGATTTGTTTGAAGGTAGGTTTTTGACATAGTACTTATTATTGCGGAAAAACCCAGCCTTGCCAGGAATATTATGGCAGGGATTGGAAAACTCAATCGTTATGACGGATATTTTGAAGGTGATGGCTACATTGTTACCTGGGCGTACGGACATTTGTTCTCCCTGGCAGATGTGGAAGCTTATGATGCTCCTGGAATAGAAAATAAGTATTGGTCAATGGATAATCTTCCGTGCTTTCCCGAAATATTTGTTTTTGAACTGAAGAAGGGTGCCGACAAAAAAGTTGATTCCGGTGTTGAAAAACAATTCGGAATAATAAAGATGCTTTGTAATCGTGATGATGTTGACACCATTGTCAACGCAGGGGACGCAGACCGTGAAGGCGAAATTATCGTGCGTACCTGCATCGAAAAGGCACTGAACGGGCAGAAGTCTCTGAAGAGAATATGGCTTCCTGACCAGACGCCGCAAACTGTTCGTGAGGCAATGACTGCACTGAAGGATGAAAGCGAGTATGATAACCTTGCTAATGAAGGGTACGCCAGAACCTATATGGATTGGCTTTATGGTGTGAATCTGACACGTTATGCAACATTGCGTTCGGGAACGCTCCTTCGTGTGGGCAGAGTTATTGTTCCTATTGTAAAGGCGATTTATGACCGTGATATGGCGATTCGGAATTTTGTCCCTGATATTTATTATGCAATTCAGAGCAAGGCGGAAACCAACGGCACGGAGGTTGAGCTTACAAGCAAGACAAAATTTGAAAAGAATGAGCTTGAAAAGGCAAAAGCCTTATGCGATAAATATAATGCCGAAAAGGCTGTTGTAACATCTAAGAAAAAGAAAAAGGATAAGCTTGCACCCGGCAAGTTATATTCTCTGACGAAGTTACAGAACTTTTTGGGAAAGAAATACAAAATGTCAATGGCGGAGAGTTTGGAGATTGTTCAGGGACTCTATGAAAAAGGTTATGTGACATACCCAAGAACAAATTCCGAGTACCTTGCAACAGCGGAGCAGGGCAAGATTAAAACCATTATTGAATCTGTAAAGAAAATGGGATATCCTGTTGAGTTCAGATTCAGCAAAACAATATTTGATGATTCCAAGATTGAATCCCACTCGGCATTGACACCTACATATAAAATTCCCGATAAAACAAAGTTGTCTGAAAATGAGATGAAGGTATACAGTGCAATTATGCGACGTTTTGTTGCTGTGTTTTGTGCAGAGGAGTGTACTGTTGAAAAAACCGAAATAACCATATCTGTTGGCAATCTTGAAGACTTCACCCTGAAGGGGACAGTCATTGTGAATCCCGGTTGGACGAAGTATGATGATTATACAAAAAAGGATAAACTTTTGCCGCCACTTGAAAAGGGTGATGAGGTCAATACAAACTTTGTTCCCGTTGAAAAAGAGACAAGTCCTCCAAAGCATTATACAATTGAAACTCTGAATAATTATCTGAAAAATCCTTTTAAGGAAGAAAAAGCCAATGCTTCTGAACAGGAAATTGAGGAAGCGGAATACAAGGCAATGTTCGAAGGGCTTGAGTTGGGAACAGAAGCCACTCGTACAGGAATTATTGACAATGCCAGAAAGAGTCAGTATATTCAGCTAAAGAAAGATACGTATACAATTCTTCCGGCAGGGGAGAACCTGATTGAGTCGCTTTCGAGAATGAATATAATTATGGATAAGTTCAAAACATCTCGGATGGGTGTTTCGCTGAAGGATGTTTTCAAAGGTAATTCAACAATTGACAATGCAATAGATTTTGTCAAAGATGAGATTTCGAGTGTATTCGAAACAAACAAACAACAAGGCGAAACCTTTGACGGATTTGTTGGTGACGTTGTGGGTAAGTGTCCGCTCTGCGGCGGTGAGGTTGCCAGAACGAAATTTGGTTACGGATGTCGTGGATACAAGGACGGTTGCAAGTTCTCAACCGGCAATGTGATATGCGGCAGAGTTATTTCAATCGACAATATAAAACAACTTCTTGAAAAAGGCACAACACCTTTGATTACAGGATTTGTTTCCAAAAAAAGCGGAAAGGAATTTTCTGCACATCTTGCCATTGAAGAAGGCAAGGTAGTATTCAAATTTTAATGCAATTTGACAGAAAGGGATGACCCTAATGTTTCTTATAAAAGAAAAGAAAGAATTAAATCCAACGGTTACAAAAATGGTGGTGGAAGCCCCCCGTGTTGCACGCAAAGCAAAGGCGGGACAGTTTATTATTCTGCGAGTTGATGAGGAAGGGGAAAGAATTCCTCTGACAATTGCAGACTATGACCGTGAAAAGGGAACAATAACCATTATTTTTCAGATTGTTGGGGCAACTACGTTTAAACTTAATCAGCTGAATGAAGGGGATTATATCCAGGATTTTGTTGGTCCTTTGGGAACAGCTTCTCACGTTGAGGGATTCAAAAAGGTTGCTGTAATCGGTGGTGGTGTTGGTTGTGCAATCGCATATCCAACAGCGAAGGCTCTTAAAGAAAATGGAGCAGAGGTTCACTCAATTGTCGGGTTCAGAAATAAAGATTTGGTAATTCTTCAGGATGAATTTGAAGCGGTTTCCGACAAGGTGATTCTTATGTCCGATGACGGCTCCTGCGGTGAAAAGGGTCTTGTTACAGATGCCCTCCGCAAGCTGGTTGAAAGTGGCGAAAAGTATGATTTGGTTATTGCAATCGGACCTCTTGTTATGATGAAGTTTGTGTGCTTGCTAACAAAAGAGCTGGGCATAAAAACTGTTGTAAGTATGAATCCGATTATGATTGACGGAACGGGTATGTGTGGAGGTTGCCGTCTTACTGTTGGAGGCGAAATGAAGTTTGCCTGCGTTGACGGACCTGACTTTGACGGACATCTGGTGGATTTTGACGAGGTAATCAGACGTAGTTCAATGTATAAAGAAACCGAAAGAAAGCACCATGATGATGCCTGCAATCTTTTCAAGGGGGTGGAGAACAATGGCTAATATGTCACTGAAAAAGAATGAAATGCCGGTACAAGCTCCCGAAGTAAGGTGCAGAAACTTTCAGGAGGTTGCTCTTGGCTATACCGAAGAAATGGCAATTGATGAGGCAAAAAGATGTCTCAATTGCAAAAATATGCCTTGTGTTGACGGATGTCCCGTGAAGATACATATTCCGGAATTTATTGCAAAGGTGGCTGAAGGCGATTTTCAGGGAGCCTATGATGTGATTTACAAGTCAAGCTCACTTCCGGCGGTTTGCGGTCGTGTTTGCCCTCAGGAAAAACAGTGCGAATCCAGGTGTGTCCGTGGTATCAAGGGCGAACCCGTGGGTATAGGACGACTTGAACGTTTTGTTGCTGATTGGTATATGAAAAACGGAAAAGTGGCAAAGGCTGAAATTGCGAAAAACGGCAAAAAGGTTGCTGTTGTTGGTTCAGGTCCTGCGGGAATCACTTGTGCAGGTGAACTTGCTAAAAATGGCTATGATGTAACTATATTTGAGGCGTTACATAAGGCTGGCGGAGTTTTAAGCTATGGAATTCCTGAGTTTAGACTTCCAAAG
>JAZNLK010000078.1:0-3859 GCA_045579055.1 Clostridia bacterium | reverse complement strand
GGAATTGTTTATTTTTTTCTTCAGCCATTTTATTACCTTCCGTCCCACAATAAGAACAATGCCGGCAACAAGAAGTCTGATTCCCAAAGCCTTTGCCAGCTCCAAAAGATAATGACCGAATTGGTTCCAATCCATATTTTCCCACCTATCCTTCCGAAAGAATCCTTAAAGAAAAAGGCGACCGGTGAGTCGCCTTTAACATTTTGTGACTTTTGGAGTTTAAGCCTTGCCCACAGAACCGAAGAGTTCCATTTTTTCCTTAACGGTTGCCTTGATAGCCTCAAAACCGGGAGCAAGAAGCTTTCTGGGGTCGAAGCCCTTGCCAACAAGGTCTTTACCTTCTTCAACGTACTTTCTTGTTGCCGCCGCAAATGCCAGCTGACATTCTGTGTTAACGTTGATTTTGCTGACACCCAGAGAGATTGCCTTTTTAATCATATCTTCAGGGATGCCTGTTCCGCCGTGAAGAACCAAGGGCATGGGGGCTGTTGCCTTTTCGATTTCAGCAAGAACTTCAAAGTTCAGGCCCTGCCAGTTTTCAGGGTACTTGCCGTGGATGTTTCCGATACCTGCCGCAAGAATGTCAACGCCAAGGTCAGCAATCATCTTGCATTCAGCAGGATCCGCAACTTCGCCTGCACCAACAACACCGTCTTCTTCGCCACCGATTGAACCAACTTCCGCTTCAACCGAGATACCCTTTGAATTTGCAAGAGCAACCAGTTCTTTTGTCTTTGCAATGTTTTCATCAATTGCATAGTGCGAACCGTCAAACATAATTGACGAAAAGCCTGCTTCAATTGCGTCAAGTGCACCCTGATAACTACCGTGGTCAAGATGGATTGCAACGGGAACAGTGATGTTCAGACATTCAATCATACCCTTTACCATATTTACAACAGTTTTGAAGCCTGTCATATATTTTCCTGCACCCTCAGAAACACCGAGAATAACAGGTGAATTACATTCCTGTGCTGTCAGAAGTATTGCCTTTGTCCATTCAAGATTGTTGATGTTGAACTGACCAACTGCATACTTTCCTTCCTTTGCTTTTTTTAACATTTCAGTAACTGAAACCAACATTGTATTGTCCTCCTGTATCTTTTCATAATCATTTCTTTAAGATATTATTCCACTCTATTAATGATAACACTCATTTAAAAATATGTCAACAAAATTCCGACAAAAAAATCACAAACCTGCACCTCTTTTGTTAAATTTTTCTTTCATATATTGAAAATTCCTTTTTGCTGTGGTATAATTTATCAGTTAAAGTAATTTGCACAGAGGTGGATTCAATGAAGTTAAACCTTCGGGATAATATTATATGCAAAAAATTCAAAGCTGCAGGAGCAAAAATCCGGCAGACAAAAAAGAAGTTTGGGGATTTTTGGACAAAACACACCGACTTCCCGGCGTATCCTTACATAAAAAGGGTTGTTTTTTGTCTGGTTGCCGTTCTGACCCTGCTTCTTCCCGATATTCTGCTGAGCAGTTTTGTTCAGCCCAAAGTATATATTGTGGAAAGCCTGACGCTATATGCGGACGTCCTTCCCCTTGTGTTCAGCGGTATGTGGATTGGTCTGTTCTTCCTCTTTTCCGTTCTGGTTCTGCCCAAGCGATGGGGACGGATTCTTTATGTCTTCATCGGTGCTTTGTTTTTTATATTCGCTTTTTCACAGTATGTGTATTACGGAATATTCGAACAGTTCTTCCGCCTGGGCAGCTTAGGTCTTGCAGGAGAGGGAGCGGATTACCTTTCATATGCCCTGACCAAAATAGATGCAAAGCTTATCGTATTCACTGTTTTGGAAATAATCGGTCTGATTTTCACCTGTATTCTGTGGGAAAAGCCGAAATTCAAGAAGCTTCCTGCAAAGATAGTTTCAAAAACACTTTTCATTCTGCCCATAATCGGATTGGTTTTCCTTCACTGCAAAATGATGCCCAACCCCAATGACCACAACTATTGGGATGCTTGGAAACGTCCGGGTGTCATTTATGAGGATTTCACCGATGCCAACAAGAGTCTTGACATCACCGGGGTTTATCACTTTGCACTCCGTGATGTATACAAGTTGTGCGTCAGCGAAACAGATTATTCAGAAAAAGAATACCAAACTGTGGACAACTTCTTTGAACAAAAGAAATCCGAAAACACACCTCACCAATACAGCGGAATGTTTGAAGGAAAAAACGTTATAGCCGTGATGCTCGAAGGCGTTGACGACTGGATGATAACCGAAAAATACACTCCGGTAATGAAATATATGATGGAAAACGGAATTAATTTTTCCAACCACTATGCTCCTCTTTACGGAACAGGATATACTCTCGGTTCGGAATTCTGCTTCAATACCGGCTATTATACCCCCATTTCGGGCATCAGTGCAGTTAATTACATTGACAATTACTTCCCCTACACCATACCGAAACTCTTTGCTCAAAAGGGATATACTGTCAACTCATTCCACTTCAACAATGCGGAATTCTATAACAGAGGAATTATGCACAAGGCAATTGGCTTTGAGAAGTATCACGCATTCACAGAATACGGCATAGGCGAATATGAAGCAATGTCCGACAGCCGGGCAATACAGCACGACCAGCTCTTCAATGCCATAACAAAAGATGAACCATTTTACAGTTTTATCATTACATATTCACCTCACATCCCTTACACCGGTGAGGATGCGAAGCTGGTTTACGCACGTGAAAACCATCCCGAACTTATTGACCCGGAAATGGATATTGAAACAAACAACTGTCACATACTTGCCCGTGACACCGACGATTTCTTCCGCACCCTTCTGGAAAAGCTCCAGGTCTCCGGCAAGCTGGAAGACACCGTTATAATAGCCTACACCGACCACTATGCTTACGGTTTTTCGGATCACCAAAGGCTTGAAGGATACAGCCCCAATCCCAACCCCATGCACGTTCCGGCATTTATCTTCAACTACGGCACCGAGCCTATGGAAATAACAAAACCGACCCAGACCTCAGATATGGCGCCAACCATTGTGAGCCTCTTTGGCCTGGAAAATCATCATTGCTACATCGGAAACGATGTTCTGAACCCGGATTACAACGGCTTTGTTTATTTTGCGGATTATGGCTGGATTGACGGAGATTTTGTCTTCAACCCCGGCGACGAAGGCAACACCGAACAAATGAAGAACGGACAGCTTCGAGCAAAGCAGCACATTGATATAAACGATATCGTTATCGCAGGGGATTATTTCAAGCATCGTCAATAACCGTCAGGAAAAGTATTCTGTAAATAAATTTCAGGAAAAATCACCCTGTTCTGCTATAATTTTTATTAAAAAAACACTTGTAAATCAGATTTTTATATGTTAGAATATTAAAACAACCAATTTTTCTCTTCCTTTTGGGTTGAGGAAATTTGCAGGAGGTAAACATTATGGATAATGCCAATTTTTCAAAAACCGTTAAATTCCGTGTTGAAAAAGAAAAGCCTATGGGCCCCCGTGAGCTGATTCTGACGGTTTATAATGCCCTGGTGGAAAAGGGCTACAACCCCATCAACCAGATTGTGGGTTATATTATGTCAGGCGATCCCTCATACATCACTGCACACAACGGAGCAAGAACTCTCATTCAGAAGCTGGAAACAGACGAAATCCTCGAAGAACTGGTGAGATTTTATGTGAGCACTTCTGAGAAATAGGCTACATCTCCAAAACACAGACTTTAAGGCTGTCACATCAGACACAGAAATAGCTGTTTGATGTAACAGCTTTTTTTGTATCATAGGAAATTATAACATTCTGTTATATTTCTATGATACAAAAAACAAGATTTAATTGTCCGTGCGAAATTTTCAGCCGATGGC
>JAZNLK010000077.1:0-5456 GCA_045579055.1 Clostridia bacterium | reverse complement strand
TACCAAAATCATCAACAGCTGCTGCAGTCTTTGAATCAATCATAGCACCGTTTGCATCATACTGTGCCGCAATAATTTTGTAGTCACCGCTTGTTGCAGGCAAAGTTCCTGAAATTCTGAATACACCATTATTTGCGTATTCAACCGCCATCGTTGCACTTCCAACTTCTGCTGCCATAACCGAAATTGTTGAAAGTACCATCAAAGCTGAAAGAAGAATTGCCAAAAATCTTTTCATTTTTCTTTCCTCCAATTTTTTTATAAATATTTTATTTATTTTTACTATTTATTTCACCTTTACACCGACCTGACGTGTAAGGATTCCGAAGTAGCCTGTATCGTCAATATGTTCTTCGGCAAGTGTGTCCATAACCATATCGCCTTCTATATAAACCTTGATTCTGTCAACCTTGCCTTCTTCCATAATCTTGATTGTGAAGGGATTGAATTCGTCATACTTGAATGCAACACCCTTTGCTGTTGCACAAAGTGTGCGAACACCGCCGTCCACCTTGTAAAGATTCAGGTTT
Organism: Clostridia bacterium; assembly: GCA_045579055.1. Taxonomy (GTDB): domain Bacteria; phylum Bacillota; class Clostridia; order Monoglobales; family Monoglobaceae; genus SIG440. The sequence goes on along the minus strand of JAZNLK010000077.1, from coordinate 4,926 downwards.
TGACCGTTCAAAACAAGCAGATAATGTGCATTTTTTCCTGCAGTTCCAAAAGCTTCAACATCGGTTGTCTGTGCCGCAAAAATCATACCGATACCATCGGTTGTATCCTCACGCTGAGCCCAAAGGCTGAAGTTGATTTCGTTGCCCAGAGCTTTTGTGCACATTGCCGCATCATACCAAGGCGAAACTGAAATGATTCCGTTTCCGCTTCCGAAGCTTGTGTTGAGGTTACCCTTTGTCCAGTCTTCGGGATTTGTTGAAACAACGCTGTTTTCGCTTTTTGCCACCATATCACGGAATTCAACCGTCCAATAAACATATTTGCGAAGGTTTGTTTCGAACAAAGGAACGCGGACTGTGTCATTTTTCCAGTTGAGGCTTGATACTTCAACCGCAACCTTTGCGGAATCGTTCACCTCAATTTCGGGAACAATCGCTGAGCGATCCATATCCTTGGGGAGGTAAACCGTAACCTTTTTGTTCTCTGCATCAATAACCGATTCAGCACCCGAAACGTTAAAGCCACGAATTTCAGCAGTATAACATTTTGTAACAACATCTGCATAGATATTTTCAAGCTTACCTGCCGCAATCGCCTTATCACCTTCGCTTGCGGGATTTGTTGCCTTCACGGCAGCAACGGAATTTTTGAATTTTGCCATTGCCGATGTATCATATCCTCCCCAAACCTTGTTGGTTGTTGCATTTGCAATCAAATCGTCGCACATTTTAACCATTTCATCATATGAAGGATGAACAACCGATGCATTTGCCTCAACAATTGCTCTTTCAAGCCAGAACATTTCTTCGATATGTCCGCCTGAAACGGCATCGGCACGGTCATTCTTCTCGGAAACACGATTAACCCAATACTGAAGCTCTGCTTTCATTTCGGGAGAATACTGCCATGGGAGATATCCAAAGCTACCCTTATCAATCATGGAGTTTGCAATTTTCAGGTCATCATTTACACGTTGAGGTGCTTTCACACCTTCATCCTTGGTCACATGATAGGATTCTGAACCATCGGGACCGTAAAGAACATAGCTCCGGTTTTCGGGGACACGTTCAGCAATCCACTCCCATTCAGGTGTCAGACCTGCTTCGCCCATAATTTTTGTAACCTCATCGGGTCTGCTTGACATAGAGAACAGCTTTGCATCTTCTGCAGTGTATCCAACCTCCTGATGTGCATCACTTGCTATCTGATACGCTCCCATATCCGACCACAAATTAGTCATCACGTTTTCGCGAGTGCCGCCATTGAGAATCCACGCATCACCTGTGTTTACAAGCACATTGCTGTCCGCTGTAATACCCGTTGCACCGTTATCGAAATAAAGACCTGCTTCAAGGTTGAACACATTAGTTATATAGTTCTCGTTCACCTTAGTGCCCCACTGCTTACCAAAGATATAAATACCGCCACCGTCGTTTACATATCTCATAACGTTGTCAATTCGGTTGTTTGAGATATTGTTTTTACCAACAATCACATTGGGCCATCTGTCCCAGCCCCAACCAACTGAAATACCGCTATATGGTGCGTCATAAATTTCGTTGTTGGTGACATCAACCTTATATGTGAAGTTAATCCAGATGGGATATGTGTTCCAGAGCTGCTGAGCACAACGCACAAACACGTTGTTTGAAACCTCAAAGTTTCTGCCAAGACCCATATCTCCTCTGGGACCTCTGTCCTTGGACATTGCCCAGACGCCATTCACTGCCAGACCTTCGCCCACAACAGTTTTGCGAATCATCAGATATCTGTATTCCTCGCCGTCTGCCACGGGAACTTCAATTGAACCTTCACTGTTCTTCTCAACTGTTGCAAGAACCTTTGCATCCTTGAAATCGACATCCTTTGAAACAAGGATTTCAAAATTGCTCTTTTCCTCCGCTGTTGCATTTCCGGGGAACGAGAATTTGACAGTTTCAAGGGTATAAAGTCTGTCAAAGTCAACCTTTATAAAGTGCTTAACATCCTGATTAACACCTGCACTTGAATACCAGCCGGCACCAACCTTTGTCAAGTCTTCATCAACATCACGAATGGTATTAAGTGACTCAAATTCATAAAGGGTTGGGCTGTTTGTACGTTCACCTGAGCGAACACGGTTTGAGCTTTCCCAAGCTGCCTGCCAAGCCACATCACCAAGTGCATCGGGGTTCTTGGGCTTTCTCAGGTCATACTGAGCAATTGTTCCTGCCGTAAAGCCTGTTGCACCAATATCCGAGAACACACAGCCCTTAACCGAGCTGTCGTGAACACCTTCCTTGAAGTGAAGACCCATTGCAGTCAAGCCATAGAACACACAGCCTTCAAAATCCACGTTGTTTGCCCAGGAAACAAGGTTTGCCGCAATACCCATTCTGTAGCCTGTTATAGAGGTATAGTTGTATTCACCCTGACCCTGTGAATAACTGATTTTTTCAAAGTTGCTGTTTGTTGTGTGAGCAAACCTGATATCTTCAAAACGAATGTTCTGAATTTCGTCAAGATATGTTTCGCCTCTCGCCACAAGCAACTGATCAATTTGGGGAATCAGAACTTCTGCTTCGTTCATATTCTCGCCCTCACGGGGATAGTAACTGAGAACCTTTGTCTTCTTGTTGAAATAGAACTCGCCCGGCTCATCAAGAAGCTCATATGCATTCTCAACCAGAAAACCTCTCATCCAGTGGGGTTCAGCAGTACCTGCACCGTATGCCATAAGCATTGGCCAGTACTGTCCGTCCATAATGACAATCACCTGATCGGAATTTTCCGGGTCGGGAATGATGTTGTCAACGTGCATTATGGCACTCTTCCATGTGTGAGAATGATGTGTTTCAACATCTTCGGGGTTTTCAAAGAGTCCGATTTTGCTCTTTTCAATATAGAAACCCAGTTCCCTTTCGGGATTCTTTGGATCAGTATACTTTTTGAGACCGTAAACCGTCTTGGGAGTTCTTGCACGAATGGTCGTTTTGTCGTTTACGAACATTTCTCTGACAAAGTCAAGGTTTTCCGCCTTCACGTGCCAGATTCCGTCTTCGCCCTCAGTCCATGTGCCCATTATCTTCTGAGCACCCGAAATTGTCGGCAAATTGTTTTTGTCTGTACCTCTCCAGATAACCTCAAAACCGTTGAAGCCCGAATCTTCGGGGTCAAGCTCAAACCTTTCGGTTCTTTCATAACGTCCGGGAAGAAGGTTAACCACAATATCACCCGTCATTGCCTTGTTGTGTTTTCTAACCTCGTCACGTGCACGTTCCAAGGTCTTAAATGGATTGCTTTCACTTCCGTCTGCATCATCGCTACCGTTTGGACTTACATAAATATTCATATATGCCGCCGATGCATCAGCCTCCGCTGCTCCAACGATAGTTGCCGGTAATGTACCAATCAGAAGCAGAAGCGAAAGGAAAACCGCTGTCAATCGTCTTTTCATTTACTTCCTCTCCATTCTGAATGTCTTATTAGGCTGTATTGCTGCCGCAAAGCGACAACAATTCAGTATCAGCCTATTGTCTTATTTCTTTTCCCATTCATCAAGCTGCTTGTTGAGTTCGCTTATGATTTTGTCAACACCTGCCGATTCAAGCTTTGACATAAACTCAGCATAAGTTTTGTCTACATCAACAATACCCTGTTCAAGTATGCTGAGATATTCATCAAGAACTGCTTTACTGTTTGCAATTTCAACCTTCAGTTCTTCCTGTTCAGGAACAAAGCCAAGAATCGGACTTACCTTTGCTTCAGAATTGATTTTCTTTGTATCTTCTGCAAGAGTAATTGGCTGACCTTCAAGGAGATATGCATTGAAGGTGTTACCAATAGCCCACGCAGGCTGTGAATAGGGGTTTTCTGCTGACTTCTGAATATAGTTATCATCTATCTTTGTATAGTTCTTTCCTTCAATACCATATGTAATAAGGTTATAGAATTCCCTGTCTGTGTTAAGGAATTCAAGGAACTTAACGCTTTCCTCGGGATAACGTGTGTCTGCATTGATTGCCGCCATTGTTGCTGTTGTGCCGTAGCTTGTAAGAAGTGCATCCGATTTTGTTACAACTGTTACATCAAATCCATAGTTAGCCTTGTAGTTTGCTTCACAACCGGGAAGATATGTCGCCATTGTAATGAGCCACGGAATAACACCATTCTTGGGTGTTGAATACTTGGGAATATCATTTTCTGTCACTTCCATAGGAGCAACAAGACCTTCTTTAACAAATTTTTCACGGGTCTTTATATAGCTTCTGAATTCGTCTGTGTCATACTGGTTCACAACTTCATAGTTGTCAGTTTCTTCATTGAAACGGATTGCACCGGGAAGGTTTGGACCAAGGATAAGCTGGAAACCTTCTCTCTGTGCTCCGTCGCCGCCCCATGCGTGTGCAAAGTAACCGTATTCACCTGTTTTTTCTTTAATGAGTCTGAAATATTCTTCGTAATCCGCAACTGTCCAGTTCTGCATTGCTTCAACATCAAGTCCGAGGGCTTCGATGTTCTGTGTGGGAATTATAAATCCGGGAGCTCTTGCAAAAATCTGCTGGTTGGGAATACCATAAATTTTGCCATCGCTTGCTCGAACTGAATCCCATACTGTACTCTCAATATCCTTCCAAAGTGTGGGTGCATACTCAGGGAGAAGTGCATCCAGTTCAAGGAAGTTGCCGTCAGACGCATTCTGGTAGTAGTTGTTTACAGTACTTGCTGTATAAACTATGTCATAGTTCTCACCGCTTGCCGTAATAACCGGCATCTTCGTGTTGTAGTCTTCAAGAGGTATAATATCCAGATTAAAGCCAAGCTTTTCCTTTACCATTTCTGATGCTTTTTTGAAAACTTCATCACAATCTGCCTCTTTGTTGATACGTGCATACCATACCAACGTAATTTCTCCGTCCTTGGCTTCTTTACCGCCGCAACCTGCC
>JAZNLK010000076.1:0-14322 GCA_045579055.1 Clostridia bacterium | reverse complement strand
GCAGAGTTTGATAAGTATTATAATCTTTAATACAGCAAAAGCCCAAGGTTCTTGGGCTTTTATTCTTTATTGGTCTCCGAGCTTGCGTGCATTTTCTTTTATTTGGGCAAGTGCTGATTTCATTGCCGAAATTACACTTTCATCCTCTTCGGTCTGCAGCCAATGACGTATGTTTGTTACCGCCACATCTCTGGATGTTTTGCCCAGTGCTTCACAAGCTGCAATGCGGTTGGGCGGAAAGGGATGGGTAAGGTACGAAAGAATACGGTTAAAGTTTTTATCGCTATCTTTCGGGTTTTTGGTCAGGGAAGCAGACAGTTCCTGTATTTCAAGGGTGAAATCGAGCGGATTTTTGGGGGACTTTTTCTCTCTTTTGAACATAATTCTTTGCTCCTTTCGGTGTGGTATACAAAAGTGTTTTTATATTATGTATATTCAGGCAAAGAAAGGAATATGTGCAAATTTTTAAAAATAGTTGAATTATTTTACAATGTGTGATAATATAATATAAAAGCACGGTTTGTGCAAATTTTAAAGGGGGTTTAAAAATGAACTCAATGAAAAAGTATGTTGCGGAATTTATCGGTACATTTGTTCTGGTTCTTTTCGCCTGCGGAACAGCGGCTGTGGTGGGATGTAATCCGGATGCCGGAACAGGCTATCTGCTGACGGCTTTGGCTTTTGGTCTTGTGATTGTTGCTATGGCATATTCCATCGGCAATGTTTCGGGATGTCACATCAATCCTGCTGTTTCAATTGCTATGCTGGCAAGCAAAAAGATGTCCTGCAAGGACTTTGTTGGATATGTTGTTGCTCAGTTCCTGGGTGCAATCGCAGGTGCGGCAGTTCTTATGCTGTTTGTGGGAAAAGACAGCGGTCTTGGTGCAAATGCTCTTTATGACGGAAGTATTGGACTTTCGTTCCTGATTGAAGTTATTCTCACGTTTGTATTTGTGATTGCTATTCTTGGTGTAACTTCAAAGGAAAGTAACGGTGCTGTTGCGGGTATTGTAATTGGTCTTACCCTTACATTGGTACATATTCTCGGTATTTCATTCACAGGTACGTCAGTTAACCCGGCACGTAGCTTTGGACCTGCACTTTTGGTAGGTGGAGCTGCACTCAAAAATATCTGGGTGTTCATTTTGGCTCCTTTGTGTGGCGGAATCCTTGCGGCACTTGTTTACAGATTCCTTTCATCCGAAGAAAAATAATTAGTTTTTTAAAAGACCTGTAGTAAAATGATTTTACGGGACGTCCGGGATGCCGTCCCCTACATATGTTGCATTCGCATTATGTATCGCAACACGATTTGTAGGGGTCGGCGTCCTCGACGAACCGTTTTTCGTTTTGCTACAGGTTTTTTATTTTGTTGGGGATTTAAAAAGATTTATACAATTTTGAAAATCTTACAACATTTCGACACGGTGGATTGTATATAAGATAAATACATATAAAAGGAGACTGAAAGATGAAGAAAATAAGTATGATTCTGTTGTTAGTTATTGTTGTGGGAATATTTGCTGCAATGATACCATCGGAAAAGACGAAAACCGGATTGACGGAAGATGTTTCAGACCCTATGGAGTATTTGGCAGAAATGGGAGTTCTTGAGGGATATGAAGACGGAAAGCTTCATCCGGAAAGAAAACTGACCAGGGCTCAGTTTGCAAAAATTCTGAACAAAACATACCCGGATGTCTTTGTCCATGAAGTTGCGTATGTTTTTTCTGATTTGAAGGAGGAGCATTGGGCATATGATGACATTCAAAAGGCTTTGAATGCAGGATGGCTGAAAGGTTTTGATGACGGAACGTTCCGACCTGATGTGAACATAACATATGAACAGGCAATAACGGTCATTTGCCGCATTAAGGAAATATCTGCTGACGAAAAGAATTATCCTGCTTCATATATCTCGGCAGCAATGGATAACTCTCTTGCTGATGGAGTTGATGCACTTATCGGTGAAGAAATAAGTCGTGAACAAGCGGCACGATTGATTGTAAATGCCTTGGCATATGACAAAAGAGAGCTTGAATTTGAAGAAAATCAGACTTACCTGAATGCGGTTATGCCCAGCGTAGCAGGCGGGGGCGGAGGCGGCTATATGCTTGCGGATTGTTCTGCAAGCGAAGACGGGTGGTATTATGAGAATGGGCTTGAGATTGAGGCTGAATATAACACGGAAGAGTATGTTGCAAATGATGAAAATGTCTTTAAAGACGTATTCACATCGCCTTTGTCCACTTTCTCCATTGATACTGATACTGCCTCCTACAGCAATATGAGAAGATTTATTCTGAACGGTCAGGAAATTCCCAATGGAGCAATCAGAACAGAAGAACTGCTTAACTATTTTGATTATACACCGGCGGAGATTCCCGAAGGAGAACCCTTTGGGGTCAGATATGCAGTAGCTGAATGTCCGTGGAATCCGGAAAACAGACTGGTTATGCTTACTGTTTCGGGTGAAGAGCTTTCTGAACGTAAACCGTCTAATCTTGTGTTTCTTATTGATACTTCGGGATCTATGGATGAACAGAACAAGTTGCCTTTGGTAAAAGAAGCCTTGGGACTTCTTTTGGATGAATTGGGAGAACAGGATATGATTTCCGTGGTAACATATGCGGCAGGAACAAAGGTCGCTCTTGAACCTACACCTGCAACAGAAAAAGAAGCTATAATGAATGTAATAGAAAATCTGAATGCAAGCGGCAGTACGGCAGGAGAAGACGGAATTACCCTTGCGTATGAACAGGCTGAAAAGTTCAAGTGTGACGGAAACAACAGAATTATTCTTTGCACCGACGGCGATTTCAATATAGGGAAGTCTTCAACCGGAGAACTTGAAGAACTTATTGAAGAAAAACGCGAAAGCGGAATTTTTCTGAGCGTTCTGGGCTTTGGAATGGGTAACTACAAGGATAACAGAATGGAAACTCTTGCAGACAAGGGAAATGGCAACTATGCATATATTGACAATCTGAAGGAAGCAAAGAAGGTTCTTGTGACCGATATGACAAAAACTATCTATACAATTGCAAAAGACGTGAAGCTTCAAGTGGAATTTAATCCGGCAGCAGTTTCGGAGTACCGTCTTATAGGTTATGAAAACCGGCAGCTTAATAACGAAGATTTTGAAAATGACAAAAAGGATGCCGGTGAGCTTGGTGCCGGAGCAACAGTAACGGTTCTTTATGAAATTGTTCTCGGGAACGGAACGCAGAATTATCAATTGAAATATCAGACGGCTGAGGTTAGTGGCAGTGATGAGTTGATGACGGTAAAGGTTCGGTATAAATTGCCTGAGGGTGAAGAGAGCATTCTTAAAGAATTTGTTATTCCATCAGAAACAAGCTTTGAACCAGATGATGATTTTCGCTTTGCAGCAGCGGTTGCGGAGCTGGGAATGATTCTCAACGATTCGGAGTATAAAGGAACAGCAACTTTGGATTCGGTTATAGAACTTGCAGAAAGTGCTATCGGAGATGACCCATATGATTTCAGACGTGAATTTGTTCAGCTTGTGGATTTGCTCAGATACAAAAATGCAGAATAATTCTATTAAAACTGCCTTTTCTCAGGAAGGGCAGTTTTAAATTTGACAACGGACAGATTTAAATGTATAATTATAGATATTTTTATCGGTCAGAGGCGTTTATGAAGATTATAGGATATATAAGAACGGACTTTAAAGAAAAATTCGGAATACCGAGACAAAGCGGAATTGTTCCCGAAGCAAAGGGCGAAATTGTATTCGAAAAAGAGTTCAGAATAGCGGAAGCATTCAGAGGTCTTGAAGAATTTTCACATATATGGGTTTTATGGCAGTTTTCGGAAGCGGTGAGGGAGGACTGGTCACCAACTGTTCGTCCGCCGCTATTGGGTGGCAACAAACGTGTTGGTGTGTTTGCCACACGTTCGCCGTTCCGACCCAATTCCATAGGGCTTTCCTGTGTCAGACTCGATAAAATTGAATACAGAACAAATCAGGGACCGGTGCTCTGCATCAGTGGAGCGGATATGATGGACGGAACTCCGGTGTATGACATAAAGCCGTATCTTCCGTATGCGGACAGCAAACCCGATGCTGTGGGCGGGTTTACGGAAAAGCTTGAAGAACGGAAGCTCCCGGTGGATATACGAACGGAAGCCTTTTTTGAGATACCGCCTGAAAAACAAAGAGAAATAAGGGAGATTCTTTCAAATGATCCGAGACCTTCATACAAAAGTGATACCAAACGCTACGGTATGAAATATGGAAATTATGAAGTCGGATTTTGTGTTGACGGAGGGGTTCTTTGTGTTATTGATGTAACATATGTAAAAGAAACAGATGGCTGACAGTTTGTGAGCTATTAAGAGTTATGATGTTTTTTTAACTGTTTTTTGCGGTTTATTGATTGACAAAATAGAGCATATTTGATAAAATAAACAGAGAAAATGTATTCTGAGAGGGTTTTACAATGGAAACAGTACGCTTGAATTCAGAATGTATCGAATGCTTGATTAACAAATATCTCAGGTATTTCCCTGAGTCGGCGAATGAAGACCAAAGAGTTGAATATATGAAAAGAGTAATGAAAATTCTTTCTGAGGCGAAATTGTCAGACAGTGCTCCGTTAATTGTTGATGAGATTTCAGCTGTGCAAAAAGAAATTTTTGATTTTGCTGCGGATTATTCCGAAACGAAGAGGTATTTCAATTCTTTTATGATGGGATTTGAAAAAACAGTCAGAGACCGGTTGGCATTGTGTGAAGACCGTCTGGCACTGGCTGTGAGCTATGCAATGGTTGGAAATTATATCGACTTCGGAGCGGTGAAGAACGTGAATGAAAACGATCTTCAAAAACTTCTTCAGGGGGCTGTGGACATTCCTGTTGACCCTCGGGAATTGGAATGTTTGAAGACGGATCTTGCCTCGGCAAAAAATCTGGTATTCCTGACTGACAATTGCGGTGAAGTGGTTCTTGACAAAATTCTTTTGAATGTTATAAAAGAGCTTTATCCGCAAGTTGATATTCAGGTGATTGTCAGAGGAGTTCCTGTTCTTAACGATGTAACTATGGAAGATGCTGAACAGGTAGGGTTAAGTGAGCAGTTCTGCACCATTCCCAACGGTAGCTCTGTTGCGGGAACCTGCATGGATAGGATTTCTGATTTGGCACGGGAAAAAATCGAAAATGCCGATGTGGTGATTGCCAAAGGGCAGGGAAACTTTGAAACACTGCGTTACTGTTCAAAGAACGTTTATTACATTTTTATGTGTAAATGCAAAATGTTTGCCCGACGTTTCGGGGTTAAACAATTCACCGGTATGTTGGTAAACGATTTCCGACTTGATAAAGCTGTTTGACAGAGGAGAAGTATAATATGATATGTTTTATTTTGTTCATTTTGTTTGCATATTTAACACCAATACTGCTTTTGCGGTTCGTGAAAAATATAAACAGAAGAGATAGGATTGCAAAAAGCGGTGTTTATGCTGCGATATCCTTTTTGTGTATGGCTGTTTTTGCCATCAAAGGTTCGCTCCTTGGCGCGGGAATTCTTCTTCTGTGCGGATTTCTTGCGACAGTAGCAGGATTTGCGGCTGTTTTCATCAGGACTGTTATTGCAAAAAGGAAAAACAACGGATATCTTGCGGTAACCTTGGTTGTTTTTGGAGTTATGTCTGCCGTAGTATTGACGGTCGCTTCTTTATATCTGGATTTTGTTACGGGACTTATTATTCTTTTGGGATGTGTTGGAATTATTGCATTCCTGACCCTGTGGGTTTTGCTTGCTGCCAAGCAGTACGGTAAGTCTGAAATATTTACAGGGGTGTTCAATCAGCTTATATATTTTGTGTTCTTTGTGGGCGGTTCTTGTGTTGTTATGACATATATTTTCAACGGACTTGCTGAGGTTATGCACCACTACACGCTTTCCACGAATAACAGTTTCCTGAAGACCTGGTGGATTATCCCTGCAATATTTGCATTGCTTGCGGCACGTATGACAATTGCATCTGATTTGAAAGTTTACGGAAAACGTCTTGTGGGAAGCATTATTGCACACGCTGCCGTTATTATGGTTTTGGGCGAATTTGTCAAGAGCTTTCTTTCGACCAATGTTGTTTCGATTATAAGAATGCTGATTGATTTGTTGAAACAAGGTAATTATGAACGTGAGATTCTTTTGGGAATTTCGATGGTTATTGATTTGTTTTGCGTTTATGGAATCGTCTTGGCGATTGGTTGGGGCATTGCACTTCTCATTTCCTGGTACAAACAGCGAAAGGAAAAGTTTAACAAAAGCAATCCGGGGAATCGGAGTGTATCGGTTGAAAAAATGAAAAAGAGCGATGCATATACTATAGCAAATGGTACATCGAGCCGTGAACTTATGCAAAGAGCGGCACAGGGCGTCTTTGAATCGGCGGAATGGGACGGCAAAACTGTTGCAATTGTTGCCGGTAGCGGAAACAATGCGGGTGACGGCTATGCCCTTGCGGCAATTCTTGCTGAACGAGGAATTTCTCCGATAATATTCAGGGTTTCTGAAAGGTTTTCCGAGGATGGGGAGTTTTATTTTGACAAAGCCAAAGATGCCGGGGTTGAGTCTTTTATGCTTGATGAAAATACCGATCTGTCAAAGTTCGACATTGTTGTTGATTGTATTTTCGGGATTGGTTTTAGAGGTATTCCTGAAGGTCTGTTTGCAGAAGCTATTTCAAAAATAAATGAGTCAGGGTCTTATGTTATTTCGGTTGATATAAACAGCGGTCTCAACGGTGACAGCGGAGAAGCTGAACTCGCTGTTAAGTCGGATTTGACCGTTTCGGTGGGATGCTACAAAAACGGGATGTTTGCAGGAAAGGCACCGGAACTTATAGGCAGATTGGTTAATGTTGATATCGGCATCGTTTGGGTATAAAAACAGAGGTTGTTTCTTTAAACATTTCATGAAGATGACGGAATTGTTTCTGTATGGTATGTTTATTGAGACAACCTCTTTTGCGTTTGCTGATTATTTGACTTTTGGACTTTTTCCGGTTTCTTTAAGATATGCCCTGTAGAAACTGGAGTAATTCTTGAAACCTGCTTCGGCCGCAGCCAAAGTGAGAGATTTGCCGGACTCGCAGATTTTCTTGACTATTGCAATTCGTTTTTGGATGATGTACTGATTAACGGTGAAGCCTGTGTGCTTTTTGAAAATATGGCAAAGATGGTATTTGCTCATAAAGAATTTTGCTGCAATTTGTTCCAAGTCAATTTGTTCGGTTATGTGTTCGTTTATGTAAAGTATGATTTTACGTATGTTGTTATGTTTGGGAGTACTTTCGGGTGATTCTATATCCATAAGGTTAAGGACATAGAGAAGTTCAATAAGGGTGTTTTTTTACAATAACCTGCATTGGGTCTTTGACGGATGCATATGTCTGCAGGCGTTCGAGAATTTCAAGAATCTCTTTAGCTTCGGGATGATCATTTTTGATTAAATTCTGTTCACCCAGTTTGCGGTTGATGAAAACCTTTTTGAAATCCGGACAGTCATTGTCGCTGAAAAAACTTGTGTCAATGTTTATGACAAGACGGTCATAATGGCAAAGGGAACGCATAACGACTCTGTGAAGTTCGTTATGCTGGACAATTATTATGTCATTGGGTTCAAGGGGATAAACATTACCTTCGATATGAAATTCAGCATCACCCTCATACATAACAAGAATTTCCATTTTGTCGGGATGATTGTGAAGATAAAATTGATCAAAACTCCGAATATCATTACCCATACGGAATACTGTAAAATCTTTTGCTTCAAAGCTTTTCTTCATATAAAACACCTCAATTCTTGTCGGATTTGTTGCTTATTTTAACAATTTTAAAAAACGGAAAAATTTGCACAATCGTAAACAGACTTCATAATGTATAAATATTATACCATAAAACAGCAAGATTTGCAATAAAAATGACAAAATATTAAAAGTTTTTTTTTCTGATTTGTTGTATAATATACTTGAACCTTGGAGTATGTTGATTTTTTAAACTTATTCATTATATTTATAAAAGGAGAGATATGTTATGAGCAGATTTACAATAAGTGGCTTTTCTGATGAAATTGATCAGGATATTGATGTTCAGTTTTCTGCCCTCAATAAAATGGGAATTTCATATTTTGAACCTCGAGGCATTAACGGAACAAGTATTGCTGACCTTACAGACGAGCAGCTTGAAAATTTAAAGTCAAAAATGAAGGAGTATGGAATCAAGGTTTCATCAATAGGATCCCCAATTGGAAAAATCGGAATCCGTGATAACTTTGAAGAACATCTTGTAAAGCTCAGACGTGTTATTCACATTGCAAAAGAACTTGGCACAAAGTACATAAGAATGTTCAGCTTCTTTATGAGAGAAGATAAGCCTGAAGATGTTCGTGACGAGGTTATGAGACGAATGAAGGCAATGACAAAAGTGGCAGAGGAAGAAGACGTAATCCTTCTTCACGAAAACGAAAAAGGAATTTATGGTGACATTGCACCTCGTTGTGCTGAAATCCTCAAGGAAGTTAATTCACCTAACCTTCGTGCAGTGTTCGACTTTGCAAACTTTGTTCAGTGCGGTCAGGTGACATATCCCGATGCTTTTGAACTTTTGAAGCCCTATGTGAAATACATCCACATCAAGGACGCAAAGTTTGAAACCGGTGATGTTGTTCCTCCCGGCGATGGTGACGGTCAGCTCGAAACAATTTTCAAGGCATTTCCCGAATACGAAGGCTTCCTTAGTCTGGAACCCCACCTTGGCGTTTTTGCAGGTCTTGCAGACCTTGAAGAGGACGACAAGATGCTTGGACTTGAAAAGGCATCAGAGAAGACTTTTGCACTTGCATATAACAAGCTTCTTGAAATTATCGAAAGAGTATAGTCGAGTATAATTATTAACATTTACATAAAATTTTCATCAAAGGAAAGAGGTTTTAAAAAATGGAAAAAGTAAGATATGGTATTGTGGGCGTTGGTACAATGGGACGTACCCATGCTGTAAAGTTTTTGGACGGTAAGGTTGCAAATTCAGTTCTTGGTGCAGTTTGTGATATAGACCCTGAAAAGAGAGAATGGTGCAAAAAGAATATGCCTGAAATTCCCTGCTTTGATACAGCGGAAGAAATGTTCGCCAGCGGAACTTGTGATGCAGTTGTAATTGCAATTCCTCACTATGACCATCCCGGTTATGCAATCAAGGCTTTAGAGGCAGGTCTTCACGTTATGACAGAAAAGCCTGCAGGTGTTTATACAAAGCAGGTTCTTGAAATGAACGAAGCTGCAAAGAAGTCAGGCAAGGTTTTCGGCATTATGTTCAACCAGAGATCATATGGTGCACACCAGAAGCTTCGTGACCTCATTCAGAAGGGTGAACTCGGTAAGATTAAGAGAGCTGTATGGGTTGTTGACTGGTATCGTCCTCAGGCATATCATGACAGTGCAACATGGAGATCAACCTGGGCAACAGAAGGCGGCGGTCTTCTCATTAACCAGGATCCCCACCAGATTGACCTCTGGCAGTGGCTCTTTGGTGTTCCTGACAGAATTATGTCACACGTTGGCTTTGGTAAGTACCGTGATATCGAAGTTGAGGACGAAGTTATTGCATATATGGAATACAAGAACGGTATGAACGGTGTGTTCATTTCATCTTCTGCACAGAGCCCCTCTGTAAACCGTCTTGAAATCTTCTGTGACCGTGGTGTTGTAACTTTGGAAGGCGGAAAGATTAACTTCAGACGTAACGTAATCGGCGAAGAAGAATTCAACAAGAACAACACAGCAATTTTCGGTTCACCCGAAGCTTGGAACTGCGAAGTTCCCGTTCCCAAGAAGGAAGAAGGACATACAGCAATTTTTGCTGACTTCACAAAGTCAATCCTCACAGGCTCTGAACTTCTTGCACCCGGCTATGACGGTATCAACGAAACAACAATTTCAAATGCAATTCATTATTCTTCTTGGAATGACAGCATCTGGGTTGAAACCGCAAAGTTCCCCCACGATGACTTCTATAATATGCTTCAGGATAAGATTAAGAATTCAACTGTTGTTAAGAAGGAAAACAATGCATCTGTTGACTTTACGGAGTTTGGTCGTTCTCAGAACTAATTTATCGGAGGTACATAACAATGATGGACAGAAGAATTGGTGCACAGCTTTATAATGTGCGTGAATTTACAAAGGATTTCGAAAATCTTGAACAGACCTTTGAAAAAATTCACAATATGGGCTACAAAACAGCTCAGGTTTCGGGTGTTGGTGCAAGCATTACAGCTGAACAGATTGCAAAGCTTTCAAAGAAGTATGATATTGAAATTATGTGTACACACCGTGATTTTGGTGAATATGCCGATAATCTTGATGAGGCAATCAAGTTCCACGAAACTCTCGGTTGCAAGCTTCCCGGCATCGGAATGCTTCCCGGCGGTTTTGAAAGATCTGAAGCAGGCTTTCGTCAGTTTGCCCGTGCTTTGAGACCTATTATCGCAAAATTGAAGGAACACGGTCTGCCACTTCTTTATCATAATCATTCCTTCGAGTTTGAAAAGACAAAGAGCGGAAAGACATTTTTCCAGATTCTCGTTGAGGAGACAGAGCTTGACTTTATTGTTGATGTATATTGGGTAATAAATGCAGGTATCAATCCTGCAAAGCTTATTCGTGAGCTTGGAACTCGTGCAAAGGTTATTCATTTCAAGGAAATGTGCGTGAAGAACAATGAAGTTATGATGGCTCCCATTATGGAAGGAAATATGGACTGGGATGATATCATTGCAGCTTGTGATGAGGCAGGTTCTCTTTGGGCAGCTGTTGAACACGATATAATCAAGGATGGTATGTGTCCCTTCGAGAGTCTTGAAATCAGTTATAATAATCTGAAGACGAAAGGATTCAACTAATATGAAAAAAGGTTGTATAGTTGGCTATGGTGTAATTGCTCCAAACCATGCAAATGCATTGGTAAACTGCGATTTTGCAGAGCTTTATGCGGTGTGTGATAATGATGAAGCAAAGCTTGAAAAAGCAAAGAAGGATCATCCCGGAGTTAAAACCTACAAGGATTTTGAAGATGTTATAAAGGACGGAGAAATTGAGGTTGTGCATATCTGCACACCTCACTATCTCCACGGGCCTATGGCTGAAAAGGCACTTCTTGCCGGCAAGGATGTGTTTCTTGAAAAGCCGGTGTGTCTCAATATTGAGGATTTTGAAAAACTTGAAAAGGCACAGGAAGTATCCGGCAAAAAAGTTTGTGTTTGTTTCCAGAGCAGAGCAAATGCTTGTGTAAGAAAAATTCAGGATGAGCTTCCTCAGCTGGGAAAAATAAAGGCAATTCACGGAACTCTTATGTGGTTCAAAGACAAAGCTTATTATGAATCAGGTGAATGGAGAGGAAAGTGGGCAACCGAAGGCGGTGGTCTGATTATCAATCAGGCAATACATACAATTGATCTTCTCGGTCTCTTCACCGGAGGCTTCAAGTCGGTTGATGCAACCCTCACCACAAAATGCCTTGGTGATTTCATCGAGGTTGAGGATACAGCGGATGTTGTATTTGAAACAGAATGCGGTGCAAGAGCATTGTTCTTTGGTTCAAACTGCTATCCTATCAATGCTCCCAATGTTGTGGAAATCCATTGCGAAAAAGGTTCACTCAGATACACAAAGGGCACGCTTACCCTTACACAGGATGGCTCCGAGGCGATTATTGCAACCGATAAGGCGGTTCAAATTGGTAAGGACTACTGGGGAAGCGGTCACTATATGGTGATAAATGAGTTTTATAAGCTTCTTGAAACCGGAAGCGGTGAAATTATTTCACTGGCGGCTGTCAAGAACACTATGAAAGCGGTATTTGCTCTTTATGAGAGCGGAAAAACAAACGAAAGGAAGATTGTAGAATGAAAATGACATTCCGTTGGTACGGCGAAGATGATCCCGTTACCTTGGATAAAATCAGACAGATTCCCTGTATGACCGGTGTTGTCACAGCAGTATATTCTGTTCCTGTCGGCGAAGTGTGGCCTGAAGAAGCCATTGCTGAACTGAAAAAGTCCTGCAATGATAAGGGCTTGGAGATGGAAGTTATCGAGTCGGTTCCCGTTCATGAAGACATTAAGCTTCGTCAGGGCAACTACCAGCTTTATATCGACAACTACAAAGAAAACATCAGAAGACTTGCGAAAGCAGGCGTAAAGTGTATTTGCTATAACTTTATGCCCGTGTTCGACTGGACACGTTCACGTCTTGACCAACCTCTTCCCGATGGCTCAAATGCCTTGGTTTACTACAAGGAAGACGTTGACAAGATGGACCCCACAAAGATGACACTTCCCGGTTGGGATGCATCTTATACGCCTGATGAAATGAGCGGTCTCATCGAAAAATATAAGGAAATCGGTGAAGAAGGTCTCTGGAGCAATCTGGAATACTTCATCAAGGAGATTATGCCTGTTGCGGCTGAAAATGACGTTTATATGGCTATTCATCCGGATGATCCGCCCTGGCCTATCTTCGGTATTCCAAGAATTATCACAAACGAGGCGAATATCGACAGGTTCTTGGCACTTTATGACGATGTTCATCACGGTCTCACACTTTGCAGCGGTTCACTTGGCTGTGCAAAGTTCAATGACTATACCGCAATGGTTAGAAAGTACGGTGCAATGGGCAGAATTCACTTTGCTCACGTGAGAAACATCAAGATTCTGGAGGACGGTTCATTTGAAGAAAGTGGACATCTTTCCGAATGTGGTTCACTTGATGTTGTGGAAATACTCAAGGCTTACCACGAAACAGGCTTCAAGGGATATCTCCGTCCTGACCACGGCAGAATGATCTGGGGCGAAACAGGAAAGCCCGGATACGGACTTTATGACAGAGCTCTTGGTGCTATGTATATGGCAGGTATCTGGGAAACTCTCGAAAAATCATCAAAGTAAGGAGTCAACAAAATGGAATTTAACAATAAAACAGTAGTAATAACAGGCGGAGGCGGCGTTCTTTGCGGTGCTTTTGCTAAATTTATGGGCGAGCTTGGTGCAAAGGTTGCAATACTTGACTTGAGACAAGAAGCGGCTGATGCAGTTGCGGCTGAAATCACAGCTGCCGGAGGCACAGCAAAGGGCTATGCTGCAAACGTATTGAAAAAGGACGAGCTTGAAGCAGTTAAAGTAGAAATTAACAAGGAATTCGGTGCTTGCGATATTCTCATCAATGGTGCAGGCGGCAATAACCCCAAGGGCACAACAACAAACGAGTATTTCAGACCTGAAGATGTTCTTGATGAGTCTGTTGTATCATTCTTTGATCTTGACCCATCAGGTATTGAGTTTGTGTTTAATCTGAACTTTCTGGGAACACTTCTTCCCACACAGGTATTTGCAAAGGATATGATTGACGGCAAGGGTGGTAATATTATCAATATTTCTTCAATGAATGCTTTCACTCCTTTGACAAAGATTCCTGCATATAGCGGTGCAAAGGCGGCTGTTTCAAACTTTACACAGTGGCTTGCAGTTCACTTCGCAAATGCAAATATCCGTGTTAATGCAATTGCCCCCGGCTTCTTTGTAACATTGCAGAATAAGGCTCTTCTGTTTGACGAAGCAGGTAATCCTACGCCCAGAACAGAGAAGATTCTTGCAGCAACACCTATGAATCGTTTTGGTAAGCCTGAAGAACTTTTGGGTACACTCAAATGGCTCACAGATGATGATGCATCAAGCTTTGTTACAGGTGTTGTAATTCCCGTTGATGGTGGATTTAATGCATATAGTGGTGTATAATAATAGATTGGAGGTTTTGAAATGAAAACAATGGAACAGATTTTGGAAGAATACGGCGTTGTGCCGGTTGTTGTAATTAAAGATGTGAAGGATGCAGTTCCCCTTGCGGATGCACTTTACGCAGGCGGACTTTCTTGTGCGGAGGTAACTTTCCGTACTGATGCGGCTGAGGAATCTATCAGACTTATGAGCGAAAAGTATCCCGATATGCTGGTTGGTGCAGGAACAGTTCTTACCATCGAACAGGTTGACAGGGCAGTTGGTGCCGGTGCAAAGTTCATTGTCAGCCCCGGATTTGACCCTGAAATTGTGGACTACTGTCTTGAAAAGAATATTCCTGTTTTCCCCGGTTGCATCACTCCCTCAGAGGTTGCTCAGGCTGTTAAACGTGGACTCAAGGTTATCAAGTTCTTCCCTGCGGAGCAGGCAGGCGGCGTTGCGATGATCAAGGCAATGGGTGCTCCTTACGGTATGGTTAAGTTTATGCCCACAGGCGGAAT
>JAZNLK010000075.1:0-8979 GCA_045579055.1 Clostridia bacterium | reverse complement strand
CTAAATTTATTTACGCCTTTGTTGCAAGAAAGTTGTTAATCTTCTCAACAAGAGCATCTGCATCGGTACCGTGCACCATACAAGCCTGTTCGATACTCTCGCCACTTGCTGAAGGGCAACCCAGACAATGCATTCCAATCTCAAGGAAGAAAGGAGCTGTTTCAGGGTCAAGACGAAGAACGTCCATAATGATTGTATCCTTTGTAACCTTTGCCATTTCCAAAACCTCGCTTTCGTATATCAATCTGATTTAATATTCCTTTGATAGTATAACCTATTTCACAAATATTTTCAAGTACTTTCAAAAAATAATATTACTCATTTCTGTCATAAAGACTATTTCCTTCGCAGTCAATAACCACAATTGCAGGAAAATCCTTCACAGTCAGGCATCTGATGGCTTCAGTACCCAAATCCTCATAAGCCACAACTTCAACCGTCCCAACGCATTCAGCAATCAAAGCCCCTGCACCGCCGATTGCACCGAAATAAACCGCTTTATGTTCTTTCATCGCCCGAACAACAGCCTCATCACGTTCGCCCTTGCCAATCATCCCGGTCAGTCCCAACTCAATGAGTTTTGGAGCATATGCATCCATACGGCAACTGGTTGTGGGTCCGCAGGAGCCAATAATCCGTCCCGGTTTTGCAGGAGCAGGTCCCGCATAATAAATAATCTGATTTTCAATGTCTATGGGAAGTGCTCCCCCTTTTTCAAGGGTTTCAATCATCCTCTTGTGTGCCGCATCTCTGGCAGTATAAATCTTCCCGTTTATCAGAACTCTGTCACCGCATTTGAGACTTTGTGCCGTTGTTCTGTCAAAAGGTGTTTTAACTTCTAAACTCATAGTTTCCTCCCCACATCTTTTTGTCAAAATCAACGATAAATTTACTTGATTTCAATAATAATTTTAAAAAAACGAAAAATATTATTGTAAACCAAAAGGCAATTTTTGGTTATTTTTTGAAACCCCGATGATATAGGCTTTTCCACAGTTTTTGCCCTATTTTTACCATTTTTTGCCTGTGTATATCCCCAAACCTGTGGATAACGTGGATAACTCTGTTAATAACTTTGGTTACTGGCTTTGGGGGTTGTTGTCGATATTATGTAAACCAATTCTGTTCAGAATTGAGGTTTACATAATTACAAAAAACTTTTTCTTGACAATTGGCTTTTTGTATATAAACATCTTGTCAGTAAGTCCGTTTTTTCGGTTTCATTTTACAAATTTTCAAACTTTTCCATTTTCTTTTTCACTCTCTGAAGAGCATTATCAATTGACTTTTGAGGCTTGTTCAAAATCACCGAAATTTCCTGATAGGATTTCCCTTCCAAGTAGAGTTCCAAAACAGACTTTTCCAATTGACTCAGAACCTCTTCCATTTTCACATTCAGAAACTCAGCATTTTCTTTGGAAATAAAAAGATGCTCCGGGTCAGTTTCGGATGTCCCCGGAAGAACCTCCTCCAGAACTCCCTCTGATTCACCATCATACATAGGGTTGCTCAGAGACACATAGGTGTTGAGAGGCATATGCTTTTGTCTTGTGGCAGTTTTCACCGCCGTAATAATCTGACGCTTTATGCAAAGCTCTGCAAACCCTTTGAACGATACAAGCTTATCGCCATCAAAGTCACGGATAGCCTTAAAGAGCCCGATCATTCCTTCCTGAATGATATCTTCTTTATCAGCACCGACCAAAAAATACATTCTGGCTTTTGAGCGGACAAGATTTTTGTACCGTCCCAATATGGTTTCAGTCGCCATAACATCACCCACAGAAGAAAGCTCAACAAGCTCCTCATCGGTCATTTTTTCATACTTTATAACGAGGTCCGACATATCTCTCCCTCCCGGATAGTTCAACCCTAAATAAAACGTAGGGGCGACCCTATGTGGTCGCCCGTCAGGAGCCCACGCAGGGGTACCCCTACGAAAAAAGATACATTTATGATTTATTTCACAAGTGCAAGAGTTTCCTTTGCAAACATAAGTTCTTCGTTTGTGGGAACAACAAGAATCTTAACCTTGGAATCTGCTGCTGAGATTTCCATTTGTGCACCACGAATTGCCTTTGCATTCTTTTCGGGATCAACCTTGATACCAAAGGCTTCAAGATTTGCAGTAATTGCCGCACGCATAACAGGTGTGTTTTCGCCGATACCTGCTGTAAAGATGATTGCATCAACGCCGCCCATCTTAACCATATATGAACCGATGAACTTTCTAACGCTTTCAACAAACATATCAAGAGCAAGAGCCGCTCTTTCGTTGCCATCTGCCTGAGCAGCCTCAAGGTCACGGAAGTCTGAGCTTACGCCTGAAATTCCCTGAACACCTGATTCCTTGTTGAGGAGTGCGTCAACTTCAGCAATTGTCTTGCCTTCAGCTTCAGCAATGAATTTCACAATAGCGGGGTCAATATCACCGCAACGTGTACCCATAACAACACCTGCAAGGGGAGTGAAACCCATTGATGTGTCAACCGACTTACCGCCGTCAACAGCTGTGATACTTGAACCGTTGCCCATATGGCAGGTAATCATCTTCAGTTCTTCGGGAGCCTTGCCCAGCATCTTTGCAGCTTCCTGAGAAACATACTTGTGTGATGTACCATGGAAGCCGTATCTTCTGATTTTGTGCTTTTCATAAAGTTCATAAGGAACAGCATACATATATGCTTCCTTTGTCATTGTCTGGTGGAAAGCTGTGTCAAATACGCCAATCTGAGGAACACCGGGCATTGCTGCTTCGCAAGCTGCAATACCGATAAGATTTGCAGGGTTATGAAGGGGAGCAAGAGGAACACAAGCCTCAAGAGCCTTCTTAACTTCATCATTAATAATAACAGAACCGCTGAAGGTTTCGCCGCCGTGAACAACACGGTGACCAACAGCTGTGATTTCGCTCATATCTGAAATTACACCGTAATTTGCATCTGTGAGGGCATCAAGAACCATCTTGATTGCATCAGAATGATCCTTCATATCCTTTTCGATAACATTCTTTTCGCCGCCATCGGGAGTGTGGTTGAGCTTTGAGCCTTCGATACCGATTCTTTCGCAAAGACCCTTTGCCATAACTCTCTCTGTATCCATATCAATAAGCTGATATTTGAGAGAAGAACTACCTGCATTAATAACAAGAATTTTCATTATAAATTACTTCCTTTCAAAAATATATCAAATTAGTTCGCCTGAGCCTGAACGCAAGTGATTGCAACAACACCAACAATATCGTCAGCACTGCAGCCTCTTGACAGGTCGTTGATAGGCATTGCAATACCCTGAGTTACAGGACCGTATGCCTCAGCCTTAGCCAGTCTCTGTGCCAGCTTGTAGCCGATATTACCTGCATCGAGGTCGGGGAACACAAGAACATTTGCATGACCTGCAACCGAGCTGCCCGGTGCCTTTGATTCGCCGATTTCGGGAACAATTGCAGCATCAAGCTGGAGTTCGCCATCAACCTTCAGGTTGGGGTTTTCTTCCTTACAGATTCTTGTTGCTTCAACAACCTTTGTTACGTCGTCGTGCTTTGCACTACCCATTGATGAGTGTGAAAGCATAGCAACGATAGCTTCTTCCTGAACAAGAAGCTCAAAAGATTCAGCCGAGCAAGCAGCTATAGCTGCCAGTTCTTCGGGGTTGGGGTTCTGAACAAGACCGCTGTCGCCAAAGATAAATGTTCCGTTTGCACCGTATTCGCAATCAGGAACAACGATTACAAAGAATGCCGAAACAAGCTTTGTGCCGGGCTTTGTCTTAATAATCTGAAGACTAGGTCTGAGAGTATTTGCTGTTGAATGGCAAGCACCTGAAACAACACCGTCAGCATCTCCTGCTTTAACCATAAGGCACGCATAGTACATATAATCGCCAAGAGCTGTTGCCTTTGCTTCTTCATATGTAAGACCCTTTGACTTTCTCAGTTCAACAAAAAGGTTAAGATATTCTTCTGTCTTTTCGTATGTATATGGATTGATGATTGTTGCACCTGTGATGTCATAACCCTTGCTGTACTGTTCAACTTCTTCGGGAGTGCCAACAATGATAATGTTTGCAAAGCCCTCCTTCAGGATTTTTTCTGCTGCCTCATAAATTCTGGCATCCATTGATTCAGGAAGAACAATAGTCTTTTTGTCAGTCTTTGCTCTTGCCTTTACTTTGTCCAAAAATGCGCTCATAATCCGCCTCCGTTATATATATTATATGAAATAAAAATTTTCCACCAATCATTATACACCAATATTCCAAGATATGCAAGAAAAAAACCAAAAATTTTATATTTTTATAAAAAATACTTTATTTCACCCACAAAATAGGATATAATGTATCTACTGCCTTCCACTTGAGGGGCGATGCTTGTCGGTGGCAAGCATCGCCGACCGAACCGACTTGTGAGACAGGTGGATTTTGCAAGACAAAAGACGGATGAGGTGTCTGATACTATGAAAACCGCTGCAATAATCTGTGAATATAACCCCTTCCACAAGGGGCATGCCTATCAGATTGCACGCACAAAGGAACTGTGCGGAGCTGATTTTGTTGTTGCCATAATGAGCGGCAACTATGTTCAACGTGGCGATGTGGCAATCTTTCCCAAAGAAATCCGTGCAAAAGCGGCAATTGCCTGCGGAGCAGATTTGGTTGTTGAGTTACCCACAATTTTTGCAATGCAATCGGCAGAATTTTTCGCAAAGAAGGGCGTGGAAATTGCCAACTCCACGGGAATTATTGATTTTCTTTCCTTCGGTGCAGAATGCGATGACATAAAAAAAATCACAGAAATCGCAAAACTTTTGTGCGAAGAACCGCAGACTTTTTCTGATAATTTAAAAGAAAAGCTTGCCTCCGGTCTCGCATACCCGGTCGCAAGAGCCCACGCAATAACCAAAGCCCTCGACGAGGATGCAGCAGAAATAATTTCGTCCCCCAACAACATTTTAGCCGTTGAATACTGCAAGGCACTTTTCGCCTCAAAAAGCAACATTACCCCCATTGCCATAAAACGCAAAGGTGCAGACCACGATTCCTCAGACGCAAAGGACGGATTTTCTTCCGCAACAAATATCCGCAAGCTCTTTGTTGAAGACAGAAAAACAGCCTTTTCATATATCCCCGAAGAATGTCACAGTGTTTTTGAAAATGCCGAAAGCCATAGCATAAACGTAACGGAAAAATCAATAATTGCTGAGCTGATAAAAATGCCTGTTGTGGTCTTGGAAAGCATATCCGATGTGAGCGAAGGTATGGAAAACCGCATAAAATCTGCGGCGCTCGAAGCAAGGAATCTTGACGCACTTGCCGATATGATAAAAACAAAGCGTTACACCCACAGCAGAATCAGACGCATCCTTCTTTCAGCATACCTCGGAATAACAAATTCTGACCGTGAAACAGCAATGCCTTATATCAAAATTCTCGACCACAACGAAAAAGGGCAACAACTGATTGCAAAAATGAAAAAATCCGCCACCCTGCCGGTTGTGCGGAACA
The DNA here is from genome assembly GCA_045579055.1 of Clostridia bacterium. GTDB lineage: Bacteria > Bacillota > Clostridia > Monoglobales > Monoglobaceae > SIG440. The sequence continues at coordinate 3,477 of JAZNLK010000075.1, read as the reverse complement.
CTTCGCAGATAAATAAGCTGAAAAACTCCGAAGCCAAAGCCTTTTGGGAACGTGAACGGATTTTTGATAAATTATACGAGATGTTTGTAATTTAAAAGATACGACCCCGTGGCGATGCCACGGGGTCTTCGTGCTAGTATGTAGCAATACGCCGCAACAAACTACATAATCTTCTGCATTAAAAAAGTGCACAGCGAACTGTGCACCGAAAAATGCACAACTCCGTAATTTGTTGCGACGCAAATTAAATAACCTCTTACACGGAAAGTGAGTTGAAGTAGAGTGTGCACTTTTGCCAAAGCAAAAAACAACTCCACTTTTCGTAAAGCACAGATTATTTAATTACGTCGCATAAATAGTGTACCACATATTCCCCAAAATGTCAACAAGGAGCAGTTTTCAAAAACCGCTCCCTGTACAAATCTCAACTTATTCAATTCTCCCATTCACATACTGTTTCCTTTTCAATCCTATATTTACACAGAGCAATTCTGTTTTCGTCAAGCATACAAGACACCGTCCTTTACCACATTCTGATAAAACGGCAATGCATTTTTCCACTCATCAAAAAAGCTTTTGCTTTGCAGTTTTGACGTTAACAAAACATTATATTGCAGGTCTAAATCTGTACAAAAATCATTCATTATCCTTCTGTATTTCACCAGATCCTCACGATTCATATCGACCATTATCATAACATCTATATCAGATTCTTCGTCATAGTCACCTCTCGCATAAGACCCGTACAAAATAACATTTTCAAAACTTTCTCCGAAGATTTCCTTTGAAAATTCCACTATCTTGCCGATAATTTCATCAAGCTGACTTTTCGTACACACAACAACCACCTGCCTTCCTTTTTATATTATATCCCAAAATCCATATAATTGCAATATGTTTTACCGATTTTTGATTTTGAAATATTCCAAGTAAAGGCACGACCCCGTGGCGATGCCACGGGGTCGTACGTTTGTGGTGAGCAATACGTGTCGCAACAAACTACATAATCTTCTGCATTAAAAAAGTGCACAGCGAACTGTGCACCGAAAAATGCACAACTCCGTAATTTGTTGCGACGCAAATTAAATATTTAAACACAATAAGAGCCTAAATGGAGTCTGCATTTTTGCCAAAAAGAAAAAATGAGACCATATTGTGCCATAAAAATATTTAATTACGTCGCATAAATAGTGTACCACATATTCCCCAAAATGTCAACAAGGAGCAGTTTTCAAAAACCGCTCCTTATCATTATTTATTATTTTTAATTTTTGACCAATATTCCTTTGCCGCTTGTTCGGTTTTATTGGAACCGTATTCATAATACTTTTTATTCTTTATTCTGTCGGGCAGATATTGCTGTTCGACCCAATGATTTGGGTAATCGTGAGGATAAAGATAATTCTGACCTTTTCTCACATCACCCTCACCGTCATAATGCTTGTTCTGAAGCTGACGGGGAATCTCGCCCGTATCCATTGATTCAATATCTGAAAGTGCCCCCGCCAAAGCCATATATGCTGAATTTGACTTTGGTGCCGTTGCAAGCAGTATTGCCGCATCCGCAAGAGGAATCCGACCTTCGGGAAGTCCCAGCATCAAAGCACTGTCGACACAAGCCTTCACAATGGGAATCGCCATGGGATATGCAAGCCCGATATCCTCTGCCGCAATAACCATAAGCCGTCTGCAAGCTGTCTGCAAATCCTCCGCCGCAATAAGCCGTGCAAGATAATGAATCGCCGCATCGGGGTCAGAGCCACGGATTGACTTTTGCAAGGCACTCATCACGTCATACTGGCTGTCCCCTGCCTTGTCGTACTTAAACGCCTTCCGCTGAGTACATTGTTCAGCCGCATCCATTGTGATGGTAATGTTTCCGTCGGCATCGGGACGTGAATAAATCACTGCCAGTTCCAGAGAATTGAGAGCCTTTCGCACATCACCGTTTGCCATTTCAGCAATATGATTGAGAGCATCGTCCTCAGCCGAAATTTCGCCGTATTCCTCGGTGAGCATATCAAGTGCCCGATAAAGTGCCTTCACAATATCCCTTGCCGCAATGGGTTTGAATTCAAAGACCACCGACCGGCTGAGCACCGCATTATACACATAAAAATACGGATTCTCAGTTGTGCTGGCGATGAGTGTTATCTTGCCGTTCTCGATATATTCAAGCAACGACTGCTGCTGCTTTTTATTAAAGTTCTGAATCTCATCAAGGTACAGAAGAATTCCGCCCTGACCCGAAAGGGTTTCGGTCTGGGCACACACCTCACGGACATCCGCCACCGATGCGGTTGTGGCATTGAGCTTGAAAAGAGTTTTGTTGCAAGCCTTCGCCAAAATATTCGCAACTGTTGTTTTTCCCACACCCGACGGGCCATAGAATATCATATTTGGGAGCTTTCCCGATTCCGCAACCTCCGAGAGAACCTTGTTTTTTCCTATAATATGACTTTGACCCACAACCTCTGAAAGAGATTGGGGTCTGAGTCTGTCTGCCAATGGCTTGTTCATCTTATTCATAGAGAGGATACTTCTTGCAAAGTGCGTCAACACGCTTTGCTGCTTCCTCTTTGTTTGCTTCGAAGTCACAGATAACCATATTGATGATTTGCGCAACCTCTCTCATATCTTCTTCCTTGAAGCCACGTGTTGTAACAGCAGGTGAACCAAGACGGATACCGCTGGTAACAAAAGGACTCTGTGGGTCGTTGGGGATTGTATTCTTGTTTGCTGTGATACCGATTTCGTCAAGGTTGTGTTCAACTTCCTTACCTGTCAGACCCTTCTTCGAAAGGTCAACAAGCATAAGGTGGTTGTCTGTGCCGCCTGATACGATATCAACACCAAGGCTCATCAGTTCGCTGCAGAGAGCTGCCGCATTCTTCTTAACCTGCATCTGATATTCCTTGAATTCAGGGGAGAGAGCTTCCTTGAAGCAAACAGCCTTTGCCGCAATAACGTGCATCAAAGGACCACCCTGGTTTCCGGGGAACACTGCTTTGTTAATCATCTGTGCATATTTTTCCTTGCAGAGAATCATACCGCCTCTGGGGCCACGGAGAGTCTTGTGAGTTGTTGTTGTAACGAAATCTGCATAGGGAACAGGTGACGGATGAAGTCCTGCAGCAACAAGACCTGCAATGTGTGCCATATCAACCATCAGATATGCACCAACTTCGTCAGCAATTTCACGGAACTTTGCAAAGTCAATTTCACGTGCATAAGCACTTGCACCTGCCAAGATAAGCTTCGGCTTGTTTTCGATTGCAAGCTTGCGAAGTGCATCATAGTCGATTCTGTGTGTAACATCATCAACGCCGTAAGGAACAACATTGAAATACTTACCAGAAATATTAACCGGCGAACCGTGGCTGAGGTGACCGCCGTGTGCAAGATTCATACCGAGATATGTGTCACCGGGCTCCATTGTTGCAAAGAAAACAGCAAGGTTTGCCTGTGCGCCTGAGT